>JAUNXN010000057.1:1330-9448 GCA_030539795.1 Methanobrevibacter sp. | reverse complement strand
TCTCCTTCTTCTAATCCAATGATTGCTTCTTCAATAGCAGGTAATAAGTGGTTTCCACCTACAACAATAGGAATTGCTTTGTAAGTTTTGTTTTCATCGAAAATTCCAGCTTCTTGTGCAATTTCATCATAAGTAGTATCGAATACTTCATCAGTTTCTTTAACTTTACCAGTAAAATTTACTCTTACAAAATCTCCGTTATTTACAGCCATACTAATTACGCTCCTTAATAATTTTGATTAAATAATTTGTTAATAAATGTAACATTAATAAATATGATATCCCCTACTTATTAAAGTTTTGTTTATTGCGAATGTTATTGTAAAAAATAAGTGTTAGTAAAAAAATTAACTATTTTTGAAAAAATACTTTCCAAATGCTCTTGCTAAAAAACTAATATTTATAAAACACATACAATTATTCATGCAAAGACGAGGGGCAGTCAATCTACCGCTACACGGAGGCCATCCGCCAAGCTGGTTATTCTCAAGAATGGTCAAACTATCAGGAGCCTTAGCTTCAGTTATCATTGAAGAGTATAGTTTATCCGAGTTTTTAAATAGAATTTCAAACCCCTACTGGTTTCAGGCATTCTCCTGCGTTTTAGGTTTTGACTGGCACTCTTCAGGAACTACAACTACAACTTTAGGCGCCTTAAAAGCATCACTAACTCCTGAAGAACATGGAATCTATTTAACCGGCGGCAAAGGCGCAAAATCCAGAAAAACACCACAAGGAATCGAACATGCAGGGGAAATTTTTAATTTAAGAACAAAAACAACCGAAAAACTAGTTGAAACAAGCAAATTATCTGCAAAAATTGATAACTCCTGCATTCAGGACGGATACACATTATACCAGCACAACTTCTTTGTTACAGAGAAAGGCGATTGGGCAGTTGTTCAGCAGGGATTAAATACTGAAAATAAATATGCCCGACGCTACCATTGGCTCGGCAGTGAAGTTGATAAATTATTGAATGATCCCCATAGCGGAATCTCCTGCGATAAAAAAACACCAAACACCCTCAACATGTCTTCAAAAGACAGTGAAGAAGCGCAGAAAATAAGTGTGGATCTTATCAATGACAATCCGAATCATCTAAGGCAATATTTCAAAAGAAAAGACAATCAAATGCTTTTAGAAGATTTTACAATGCCTGCTCATCATCCCGTTTTAGACATGGACATCTCCGATAAGGAATTTGAAGTCCTGACAAAAGCATGGGAAATTCAGCCTGAAAACTACGAGGAACTGATATTGCTTCAGGGAATAGGTCCCAAAAAAATAAGAGCACTGGCTTTAATATCAGATTTGGTTTATGGAGAACCAGCAAGCTGGAAAGACCCCGTAAAATACAGTTTCACTCATGGAGGAAAGGACGGCTTTCCATATCCTGTCGATAGAGACGTCTATGACAATTCAATTCAAACAATGAGAGATGCGATTGATCAAGCTAAACTAAAAAAAGATGAAAAATTAAAAGCGATTAAGAGATTGGATGACTTCATCTCTTAACGGTTTTCATTATGAATATTTACAGTTTTTCCATGAGCTGTTGGAATGACTTCAAGTACCGGATTTTCAAATACCAAATCAAACTCTTTGCCATCCATTAGCAAATGCTGAAATACGGCAAGTGAAGACACTTCAGAGTGCGGTTGGGTTGTAACTGACACATTCCAGTCTGCGGCCTTATAAACTTTTCCAGGAACTTTAGACCCGCCAACGATAATTAAAATGTCAGAACCATCTTCCCTAACTTCCGGAGCGATTTCATGAGCCTGTGAACCATACATTGTCAAATGCACTACTTTTCCGCCATCCGCTTTCCATTTATTGATGACACCCATGTAACTTTCAGTATACTCTATTTCAAAATTACCCCCAAATCTAGAAGCTGTATCCCTTACATTTTCCATTAATTTATTATCCCTTTCACCTGCAAGATAGATTTTGCTTGCTCCAAATGCGCGGGCGGTCAAGCACACATGGGTTGTTATACGAGTATCTCTCTTTAATCTGTGGTCCAATCTTAAAACATTAACGTTCATAATATCAACAATTCCAAAAATAATAATCTAATATTTCAAATTTGAAATATATAATAATTTGCTTGAATTAATGATGAAGTTATCATCTAAAGCACTGGGAAGATATAACAACATTTAAATGCAAAAAGAATGGAGGTGAACCATATGTATAATTTTGAATAGATGACAACTCATCAAAATATATTTTAAAGGTTCAGATTAATAAACTAATCGCTTATAAAACTCCAATATTGTTTTTAACTTGTTAAAATGATTTAAATATAATACAAAGCGACTACCATAAACAATAAAGCAAACAAACGACCAACTTCATTACTCATTCCAAGCACATCACCGTTTGCAAAAACAAAATTCCGCCTTGCTATGATTGCTATTATAATTCCGCTTACCATGGCTCCGGCAACACCGACAATACCTACTGTGCCGCCCAACAAACCTGCAATGCATGCTACAATTATTGTTGAAGCGAAATAATTGGCCATGTTAGTTTCACGAATAAAATAACTTCCGATTCCTGGAGTCAAAGGTACAGACAAAAGTGCAGTTGTAATCAAGGATGTTTTCGCAGCCATTTCACAAATGACAATACCTGCTATAAAATTATAATCCAGAATATTATACAATCCTGCGATAGTGAGGCTTGCAACTATGAATAATGTGGCCACGCCTCCCGCACCAACAGAAGGATCTTTCATTATCTTAATCTTACGTTCAGGCTCTCCATGAACCATCACCCCATCTGCCATGTCCATTACGCCATCCAAATGGTTGTAACCGGTAATCAACATTAAGAATGCATAAACAATAGCTGCAGTGAAAAATGAATTTAAATGCAAGTATTCAAGAGAAACATAACCGCATATGGCTGCCAAAATGCCTATGAACAAATGTAGGAAAGGCCAGCACCAAGTTAATTTGGTCATGTACTCAATTGAAGTATATACCTTAATCGGCAATATTGTTGAAAATGTTAAAAGTCCCAAAAGAGACCTGACCGGTGAAAATTCTTCATCTTCAAAGTAGCTATCATCTTCCATAATCATTCCTCGAATATTTTTGACACACAACCTGCAATCAAACCTGCAAAAGCATCATCAAGCATTGGAGGCAATCCATATATGATTCCAGGCTTTGCTTCATCATATCTTTTAAAATTAAATGTCGCTTTTGTTCCTGCAATTTGATTTGAAATGGCCAATCCCAACACCTTGCCGGTGCAGAAATCCTCATTTGAACTAATTTCCCTAATCCTATTTCCATTCAAATCCTGCTCTGTCCTCATTGCAGCAACCAGCAATGTCATAACATTAATATCACCTAATGATTTAAGAATTTGCTCTTTCATTTTGGATTTAAGCTCCTCTGTGACCTCTACATCAACAAGCTCCAATCCTGTATCCACCAAATCCCCAATCAGAATTCCCTCAGAAACAAGGTAATCAAGAATTCCAAATGTCAAATTCAGTTTTTCGAATGCATCTTCCAAGCTTATCTCAACTGCATCCTCAATTCTGATTCTTAAATCATCCCAGCCAATATCATCATATTCCGCATTGTTAATGTCAAGAGAATCACTGTCGCTTTCAGGGATATTGGCTAAAATGGCTAAAAAATCATCAGTATTCAAAATATTTTGAATATGAAGAGGCAACGACCAATTTGCAAGAGTTTTAGCCTTGATATTTGTTACAATCTTGAATATCTTAAGCAGATCTTTTGGCGAAATTACTTTATCAATATAGATTATGTGACTTAAATCAATTCTGGCATCAACAAAGCCTTTTGAAGAATTGGCAACCTGCAATCGGCTGGTAAAATCTTCAATTTCAACATCATT
The DNA here is from genome assembly GCA_030539795.1 of Methanobrevibacter sp. Lineage (GTDB taxonomy): Archaea > Methanobacteriota > Methanobacteria > Methanobacteriales > Methanobacteriaceae > Methanocatella. The sequence goes on along the minus strand of JAUNXN010000057.1, from coordinate 5,557 downwards.
TGACATGAATGTGAAAACAGTTAAATCACCATAGGTATTTTCAAAATAATCAATATTATCCACGGCCTGTGCAATATATGAACCTTGAGAGTGGTTAAATCTTTCAGCACGTTTTGCTGTAGCTTCAAATTCGTTTTTAGCCTTGACTATATTTATATTTTCAACAATATCAATCCCATCACTAACAGTGAAATCGCTAAATGCCAAAAAATGCTTTGGATTATTTATGCAAATCCCATAATCTTTTTTGATGATATTGAATTTCATGTTATAACCTATTGATAATATATATTAATTATTTAATTTAAAGTTATATTCATAACATTGAAAAGGACTTATCATTATGACAATTATTATAGACCCACAAGGAAGTGGAATCTCTGGAAATATGCTAATAGGCGCATTTGTTGATTTGGGGGCAGATGCCAATAAATTAAAGGACATTATGGAAAAATCCGCAGAAGAATTTGGAAAAGTGGAAGTGAAATTTGAAAAAATCGTCAAGCATGGAATTGATTCTACCTACTGCCATGTTGAAATGCTTGAAAATGAAGATCCCCTTAATTATCCTGATTTTATTGAAAAAATAAATAATTTGGAGTTGGATGAAAAGATTAAGGAAACTTCCATTAAAGTATTCGAAAGAATAGCTAAAGCAGAAAGCAAAGTTCATGGAAAAACAATTGAAACCGTGCATTTCCATGAAGTAGGCGCCAGTGATGCAGTGGCAGACGTGATAGGTTCTATTTATGCATACTATAGTCTAAATTTAGATAATCAAAAAGTAATTGGACTACCAATTGCCGTTGGGGGCGGAAGAGTTAAAACAGCACATGGAATCATACCGGTTCCGGCACCTGCAGTTGTGGAAATCCTAAACGGTGCGAAAATGATTGGCGGACCTGTAGACAGCGAACTTGCAACACCAACCGGAGCGGCAATTTACATGGAAATCTGCGATGAGATAAAGGAATTTATTCCATTGATTAAGCCCAAAAAAGTGGGATACGGTGCGGGTAAGAAAGATTTCGAACACCCAAATGTATTGAGGATAATAGAAAGTTCTGACATGACTGAAAGCGAAGGGATAGATGTTATAGAAACAAATATCGACCATTTGACCGGAGAAGAGATAGGATATCTATTTGATAAGCTTTTGGATGTCGGTGCAAGGGACGTTTCCATAACCCCAATAATCATGAAAAAGAATAGGCAAGGCAGCCTGCTGAAAGTAATTTCAAGAAAAGAGAATAGGGAAAATATTATTGAAACAATCTTTAAAGAAACAGGAAGTTTGGGAATTAGAATTGCTCCAAATATTCACAGAGGAGTGGCCAAACGAGAATTCATTAAAAAAACAGTTTGCATTAATGATAACGAGTATGATGTAACCTTCAAAATAGGCTATGTCAATGGTGAAATCATATCAAAAAGACCGGAATATGAAGATTTGAAAAGAATAGCTGAAGACAGCGGATTGCCGCTTAAAGAAATTAAAGAGTTGATTAGATGAAAAAAGCCATTTCAGTTTTGTCAGGAGGTCTTGACTGTACCGTCGCAACAAGCATTTTCAGTAAAGATTATGAAATCCATGCAATAACCTTTGATTATGGCCAAAAGGCTTTCAAAAGAGAATTGCGGGCATCAAAAGAAATCTGTAATAAAATGGGCTGGACTCATGACGTTATTGAACTTCCATGGTTAGCACAAATCAGCAATTCAAGCCTAAATACTGATGAAGAAATACCTGAACTTTCAGATGAAGACTTGGATGACTTGGATAAAAGTCAGGAAAGTGCAAGCAGCGTTTGGGTTCCTGCAAGAAATACTGTTTTTACTTCAATTTCACTGTCATATGCCGAAAGCCTTGATGCCGAAGCGATAATTGTTGGATGGAATGGTGAGGAAGGTGCGACATTTCCTGACAATTCAAAAGAATATATGGAAAAATTCAATGAATTGATTGAGGTTGGATCACCTGAAAAAATTAAAATTGAAGCACCATTGATTGATTTGAATAAAGAGGAGATAGTAAAAATGGGTTTTGAATTTGGTGCTCCAATGGAATTAAGCTATTCCTGTTATAAAGGTGAACAAAAGCAATGCGGTGTTTGTGAGAGCTGTATGAGGCGGAAACGAGCATTTGAAAATTTAGGTATAAAAGATGAAAGTGAATATGAAATTTAATCATATTCTTCCAAATCCTTTTTCCAATTAACCTCATCCAAATCACAATCGGCCCTCATGCAATTAGAAACATTATCAATAGAACGGTATAATCTTTCAACACCACGGGCAGATTTTTCATAATTGGCTACGCGTGACCTTCTAATTCCGATACTTGCCGCCTCCCCATAGGAATCAATGTCTGCACCTATGAATATAAATTCCCAATTGTGGCTGCTTATCATGCTTTTAATCTGAGATTTTGAAAATTCAACAGAAGCATTTTCCATACCGTCAGTCATTATGACAAACAAGACTTTGTTATCGATTTCCTTATCAAGAGTGACAATAGTCTTTCCGATTGCATCCAAAAGAGCGGTCATTCCCCTAACATAATATTGGTCGGAAGTGAGTTTTTTAACTTCATCAATTGGCTGTCTTTTGTATAATAATTCATATTTGTCATCGAAGAGGATTGTTGTAACATTAGTGTTGAACCCTTTTTTTCTTTCCTTTTCAATGAAAGAATTGAATCCTCCAATTGTGTCCTGTTCTAATCCGTGCATTGAACCGCTTCTGTCTATCAAAAAGACCAAATCTAAATCCTGGCTTTGAGCTACATCTTTCATTTTTTCACGTCCTGCAAAATTTTTATAATTAAAGTATAAATAAATTATAAGTAATTTATAACTAACTTATACACAATATATTATCTAATATGTAATATATAAACCTTTCGAAAATAACAACTAAGTAAAAAATGAAAAATAAAAAAATGTAAAAACAAGATATAGCTTGCCTAAATATGAAAAATAAGAGCATTAGATGCAATTTTGACTGCATCATTTAATGATATTTAAAAATTAAGCTTACACAAACTAAATAACTTATTCTGCAAGCTTTTCATCACTAATTGGCAACTACAATTAAAGCTTAACTCCACAATTACTGCAAAATTTGGAATCATCTTCCAATGGAGCGCCGCAACTTGGGCATTTAGGAACATTTTCAGTATTTTGAGGAGGTTTTTCAGCCTCAGTTTTTTGATTGGACTCGTTGCCTATAACTGGTTTTGAATAAAAGTCCGTTTGATTTTCAATCTCAGTGATTAACTGCTGCATACCTGCAATTCTTTTTGAATCGGCAGGGTGTGTTGAAAAGAAATCATGTTCATTAGAGTTCTGCTTTGACATGGACTCCCAAAATGCCGGAATTTGTCTGATATCATATCCTGCCCAATGAATAATCATCATACCTAACCTGTCGGCTTCAAGCTCTTGGTCCCTTCCCCATGGATTCAATAATAAAAATTGGGAACCTGCACTTGCAACATTTGTAGCTGCTCTTGTTAGATTACCTAGTGCTCCCAAACCGAAAAGGTCCATTGCAATACTACCCACCCATGCAGCGGAAGTAATTGCATTTTGGGCACTTTGAGCACTGGCTCTAGTCCTTGAGTGGTCAAGCAGTGCATGGGCCATTTCATGACCTAAAATAAAAGCAACTTTTTCTTCAGTATCAGCAATTGAAAAAATTCCTGAAAACATTACGATTTTTCCACCAGGCATACAGAAAGCATTTACAACATCATTGGCAACCAAATGGACATCCCAGTCATAATAATTTTCAACATAATCAAGCCTGCCAATCTTTGACAAGTAATCATTGACGGCATTGATTAAATTTAAAGCAACCTTAATAACAGCCTGTCCGGTTGGAGTATTATCTAAAAGCTGTGACTGATTAATCATAGCATAATACTCATTATAAGATTGTTGAAGGAATTTATCATCATTTACAATGTCAAAATGCTTTTTTCCGGTAAATGGATTTACGCCACTTCTATCATCTTTTGCCATGATTAATATTATGAACAACATTTATATTAAAATTGCGGATACTGTCAATTTTAATATGCTTTTCCCATTAATTAATAGTATGAGATATGGCAATCCATCAAATTAATTGAACCAATACAAGCAATGATCTTTAATACTTAAAGCAGGTACTTGTCTTTTTGGAATAGCAATTATTGCAACTTTGACATATTGCAACACCCTC
>JAUNXN010000057.1:0-1230 GCA_030539795.1 Methanobrevibacter sp. | reverse complement strand
ATAGCTATGCTTTCATCTGCTGTGATACCGCCTTTTCTAACATCCCACGGATTAATCCTGCAGCTTACATGCATATCCATGGTCTTTTTGATAACCTTAATTATCTCTGATGAAATTCTAACTCGGTTTTCAGTATTTCCGCCATATTTGTCCTCTCTTTGATTGAAATAAGGATTCATGAATCTTGCCAGGTAAAAATTGTTTCCCATATTTATTTGAATACCATCAAAACCTGCAAAAGAGAACTTTTTGGCAGCCATAATGACTTCTGCCTGCAATTTCCTTATCCCATCCTGTGAGATATCATTGGCTTCAACCTTCTGGTTTTCACCATCATCATAGTAAAAAAACGCCAATTGGCCCAAAATTGGAACATCATATTTGTGAACAATATCAGTGACCATCTGATAATCTTTTATAAATCCCCTATAGTTTAAATTGGCTGAATAAGGGAAAAATCTATCCTTATGGTCAAGTGCGAAAATTTCTGATACAATCAAACCAGTCCCACTGCTTGCAATGCCTTCATACCTATCATAAATTGCAGGTGTTAAAAAGCCACCCTCTTCAGTTTCTGTCTCCCAAGTTCCGGTTCTAACAATTCGGCTCTTTAATTTTAAATCGCCTAATTTACATTCATCAAATATATCTTTCATAACAATCACAGCAAATAACTACTTCATTTTATATTATTATAATCGGAGGAATATTTAAATTTAAAGTAAGTTTGAAGTTACCGAATATTAATTCAATAATAACTAAAAAAATGAACAAACAATGAAAAAATAAAAAAAAATTAATTAAAAATAGAATAACATTTAAATAAAAAAATAAATAAACTATAAAGCAACTAAGTTAAATGGAGGGAAAAATATGGTAAACGCTATTCTTGCAGCAATATTGTCCTTTATAATTCCTGGTTTAGGTCAAGCTATAGCTGGTGATATTAAAAAAGGTATAATATTCTTTATAATTGCATTAGTTTTAGGAACAATTGTTATATATGTCCTTAAGGGAGCCACCTGGGGTTACATTATAGACCTCATTTATTCCATTTATGTGGCATATGACGCATATCAAATGGCTCAATAAGAAAGATATTAACTTATTTTTCTTATTTTATTTTTTTAAAAAAAGTAAAAAACACCACAATAACAAAAAAAAAGATATAATTAAAAAAAGAATAAAAAAAGGTAATCTATTTGATTACCATTAAAGTATCACCTGCGC
>JAUNXN010000163.1 GCA_030539795.1 Methanobrevibacter sp. | reverse complement strand
AAAAAGATTATTCTAGACGTTTACGGGCAGCGTCAAGAATAATTTTTTGTTCAGCTCTAGCGACAGTTTTTCTAACGTCAGCAATAGCATCTGTATTTGAAGAAACACTTGAAATTCCAAATGCAACAAGTTTTTCAACAATGTGAGGCACACTGCCTGCTTGACCACAGATACTGCATTTAACACCGGCTTCAGCACATTTTCTAATTGTCCTTTCAATTAATTTCATTACTGCAGGGTGTTCTTCTGTGTAGTGTTTTGCTACAAACTCATTGTTTCTGTCAACTGCAAGAGTGTATTGAGTTAAGTCATTGGTTCCTAAACTTACAAAGTCTATTCCAACTTTAATGTACTCATCAATCATGATTGCAGCTGCCGGAATTTCAACCATCATACCAAAGTCAACATCTTTGTGAGGTTCAAAGCCAACTTCAGAACAAAGTGCTTTAGCTTGTTTAAGCTCTTCAGGACTTTGTGATAATGGAATCATAATACCAATGTTAGTGTATCCTTTTTCATGTAACTTTTTAATAGCTCTGAATTCGCATTTAAGGATTTCAGGTTGGTCAAGTTCTCTTCTGATACCTCTCCAACCGAGCATTGGATTGTGCTCTCTAGGTTCGTTTTCTCCACCTTCTAATGTGATGAATTCATCGGTTGGAGCATCTAAAGTTCTGTACCATACAGGTCTTGGATAGAATGCATCAGCTACAATTTGAACATTGTCTGCAATTGTATCGATTAATTCGTCTTCTCTGCCATCCATGATAAATTTGTATGGGTGAACACCTGATGTTAACATTAAATGTTCAGTTCTTAAAAGTCCGACACCATCTGCACCAGTTGCTGCAGCTTTTTCTGCTGCTTCAGGCATACTTACATTAGCTTTAACTTCAGTTACAGTAATGATTGGAGCTACAGCGCCAGCAACAGCTTGAGGAGCTGCTTCTTCTTTAGTTTCAGAAATTCCTTCAAATACCAATCCTTTTTTACCATCTAAAGTTACTCCGGAATTTTCTTTTAAGGTGGATGTAGCGTCACCAGTACCTACAACACAAGGAATTCCGAGTTCACGAGAAATGATGGATGCATGACAGGTTACTCCACCTTCGTCAGTCACGATACCGCTTGCCCTTCTCATAGCAGGCACCATATCAGGAGTGGTCATGGTAGTAACCATGATGTCGCCATCTTTAATTTTATCCAATTCATCAATTTCAAAAACAATTTTAACTTTACCGGATGCCATTCCAGGACTTGCACCAAGTCCCCTTACAAGAACTTCACCAAGCTCTGATGATTCATCAGCGGCTCCTTCTTCTGCGACATCTCCTAAAGTAGTAATAGGTCTTGCTTGTAATAAGAATAATTCACCATTTTCAAAAGCCCATTCAGTATCCATTGGCTCACCGTAATGAGCTTGAACCCTTTTACCCATTTCAGTTAATTCAATGAGCTCTTCATCAGATAAAACTCTTTCTTTTCTTTTATCTTCAGGAACATCAACTTTAACACTTGTTCCGTTTTCATCATTGGTGTACATTACTTTTTTGTCACTGATAGTTACATTGACAATTTCATTGTTAGCTTTATCGACTTGATAATTATCAGGAGTTACATCTCCAGACACAACTGATTCACCAAGTCCCCATGATCCTTCGATTAAAGCAATTTCTTCACCGGTGGATGGGTTTACAGTAAACATTACACCTGCCTTGTCAGCATTTGCCATTTTTTGAACAACAACAGCAATGTATACTTTAGAATGTTCGAAATTATTTTCTTCCCTGTAGAAAATAGCTCTTGCTTCAAATAAAGAAGCCCAACATCTTCTAATGTATTCAATTACTTCATCATCGCCTGCAACATGTAAAAATGTGTCTTGTTGACCGGCAAATGAAGCTTCAGGTAGATCCTCTGCGGTAGCGGAAGAACGAATAGCTACGTCAGTGTCGTCTTCGCCAACTCTTTGACAAAGTTGATTGTAAGCTTCACGAATTAATAAAACCATGTCTTCTGGAATGGAAGATTCTTTAATCATGTCTTTAATCTCTTCAGCAGCAGCTTGAAGAGCTTTGGTATCATTGATGTCAATTTCATCAAGAATACTCATGACCTTATCATTAATTCCAGCCTCTTCCATGAATTTCTCATAAGCTTGTGCAGTTACTACAAAACCTGGCGGTACTGGAATGCCTGCTTGAGTTAATTCACCCAAATTAGCACCTTTTCCACCTGCAATTCCGATATCGGATTTATTTAAATCCTCAAATTTTATAACATACATGAAATATAACCTCTTGGCTTGAAATATTAATACATTGACGACATCCTAATAAACAAAACATAGTCAATATTATATTTTAATATGAAATTCAAAGTTTAAATATTTAATTATAATTTTTACTATTAATAAATTTTAGAAATCAAT
>JAUNXN010000056.1 GCA_030539795.1 Methanobrevibacter sp. | reverse complement strand
AGCATTGTCGTTTACACAAACATAACTGATGCCTATATTGAGACTCTTTCAAAAATATTTATTATTAATAAGAATATATAATTAAACTAATAGTTCATTAGTTGGTGATTTTCTATGGTTTTTACTATTGATGATATTAGAAAAAGGATCATTCCAATTGTTATGAAATATGGAATTAACAGTTTTAGTCTTTTTGGTTCATATGCCCGTGGTGAAGCAACTGATGACAGTGATTTAGATTTTGTAATGGACGATGGTGATTTGAAAGGTCTTCAATATGTTTCATTAGTCTTGGATTTAGAGGATGAATTCAATTGCCATGTTGATGTAGTTAGTAAAGGCAGTTCCAATAAGAATTTTTTAAATAAAATTAAAAATGATGAGGTGCTTTTATATGAAAGAAAAAGATAGACGAACAGTTGAAACCATAATTTATTATTGCAATAGGTTAAATGATCATATGGCTGCCTGCGACAATAATAAAGAGATTTACATGTCCAATATTTTGTATAAAGATGCATCTGCTTTAGTAATTATTCAGATTGGTGAATTCGTCGGAAGATTGTCAGATGAGTTTAGAGAAGAATATGATGGTGTCGAATGGCGCCAACTTAAAGGATTGAGAAATATAATGGCTCATAATTATGAAGATATAATCGACCATATCGTTTGGGATATAATTCATGATGATATCCCTGAAATTAAAAAATATCTGGAAAATATTCTTGAAAATATTTAAGGATTTGTTTTTAACCAAAAAAAATAAATTTTATTATTGATAATTAAGATATAATATTTTATAAATTGTCCAAAAAATGGTAACCTTATGAAAATCAAACAGTCTACTTTTAGTAACTAAATGTTATTTAATTCATTATAGTATATAAAGTTAGTTATTACAGCAGTTCTTGGAAAACCTATTAATCCATGGGGTCAAATCCAAATACCCTCTTAGCAAGCCAAAATCCGATAGGATAAACAATAATGTTGATTAATAGGTATGCAGTCACCCATCTCAATGGCCACAAATAGAATAACAAATCCACCGGCAATCCCATTGGCAAACCAAAGATTGCTGCCATGATAAAGCTCATCATCAGGCTTATGAAAAATGCCGCAGGATTCCAAAGGCCCATTCCATCCCTATCAGGATTGAAATTAAATACTTTTTCCGCCAATCCAAAACCAATCGGATAAATAATGATATTAATCAGAAGATATGCAGTCACCCATCTCAATGGCCACATATATAAGCATAAATCAGGTTCAAGTCCTTGAAGACCCATAACTGATGGAACAAACATTCCAAATATGATTGCCATTATCATACTCATCATTAGGCTTATGAAAAATGCTGCGGGGTTCCAAAGTCTCATTTTTAACCTCCCTTTTTTCTCCTATTAATTAATGAATTCAAACTTTAAATACTTTTTTACAAAAAAGATATTGGATTTTGAATAGGAAATTGAAAAATGTTTTAAACAACTTTTTCCTTCAAGGACAACAATGAAGATAGTCTTAAAGAATAACTAATCTAAAAAGAAGAAGTGTTTAATATTGTATTTGAACACCAAAATTTTAAGAATTCTAACATTAATCCAGAAGAATCTCAACAATTTGATTAAAAGCTTCTTTTGATTCGGGAATTCCTGGAAAAATCGGATATACATGAGGCAATTTCTCGCCGACAATTAATTTAACATCCACACCATTCTCTTTTAGTTTATTGTAAAATTTCATGATATCCGGATATAGTACTTCATCTGTCCCTAAAAATATTGTAGTAGAAGGAAGTTTTTCCACATCACCAAACAACGGACTTACCTTATAGTCCTTTGAATCCAAATCGCCAACCCAGGCTTCACCAGCTTTATGCAGGGCAACTACTCCAAGCATTGGATCAAGGTCCTTGTAATCCTCATAGTCTCCAGACATGGATACGTCAACCCACGGAGATATCAGAATTAAATTGTCAGGCTGTGTAAGTTCTTTGGTTGCCAAATATTCGCAAAATGCTACGGACAATCCTCCTCCAGCGGAATCCTCATTATAGTAAACGGATTTTCGAATTTCAATATCAAATCATAAAGATTTTCGACAAGAGGATATGTCTCATCGTAGGTGTGGTTAGGTGCAAGCGGATATATTGGGGCAAATACTGTCGCATCAGTCTTTTTAGCAAGCCTATCACAAAAGGAAATATGTATTAAATCAATCTCATTAACATGTGCTCCTCCATGAAGATAGAGGATAAGGTGCTCAGCATTTATGCTTTCATTAAAAATTACCACAGGGCATCCAAACATTTCCTTAACTTTTACTTTAGTGTGATATTTCATTTTAGGCAGTTCATATGGATTATCTTCTTCAGCAGAACGTTTCATGAGATACTCCTCGGATTTTTTCTCATCATCCATAATTTCTTTAAGGTTTTTATGCTTTAATGCTATTTCTAAAATGTTAGACATTTCTGACATTTTGTTCACCTTTTTTCATTAATCATTATAAATTATATTTAATTCCTTATATACTTTTAAATAAAGTAAAAAATATTTAACAAATTAATAAAAAATATAAAATGAGTATTGGCATTGTTGGTGTGAGAATAGCTCCTTTTTTAAAAAGAATAAATGATAGAAAAAATAATAAGATTTATAAAGCATAAACATTGTATACAAAGCAGAAAACAAATTCGCAGAAATCCTATTGAATGCAGAATTAAAAATGCAAAAAGCTAAAAATGAGTTAATAAAAAATCTTGAAAAAGACATGGAAAAAGTATCCGAACTAATAACCATTGAAGAAGACCTTTCAGTCTTTAAAGATGAAATGGACGAAGTATCAACTCTTTTAGATGAAAGAATTGAAATTGAAAAAGAAACATTGAACTTAAAATCTTAAACAAATTAAGGAAATGCTATTGAAATTCATTTCAATCATTTCCCCTACTTATTTTAATTATCCCACTTTGAGATATGCCATTTACCATCAGATTTTTGAAAGCTTGCAACATTATTTGATATCAATTTACGGTCATTGCCATAAAATTTAATAGTTAATCTGACAGTGGCTATTAAAGAAGCGGTATTTTCATCATCAAACAATATTGTAGGATCAAGTATTTCAGAATCTGTGAAAACCAAAATGCCCTCAGTAACCTGAGATAAAAATTCCTCTTTAGATTGGGCTTTTCCAACCAGATTAATAAAGTCATCCCCATCGAGAATAATTTCATTTAATTTATCGGAATCATTATCAATCAATGCCTGTTGAAACTCCATGAAACAATCAACAATCTCCTGGTCAACTTCAGAAAACGATTTATCGCAAATAAGTTTTACCTCTGACATAATATAATATATAAATCAATAAGTACATATTATTTTATGTATAAATGATAACGTTGGTGAAAACATTAGTGAAATTCCAGAAATAGACTTAGAAAAAACAAAATCAGACATTATTGAATTCATCAAATCCAAAGTCGACGAGTCCAAAACAAATGGAGTTGTCGTTGGCCTAAGCGGAGGAATTGACTCAACTTTAGTTGCTTATCTTGCTTGTGAAGCATTAGGCAAGGATAAGGTTTTTGGAATAGCCATGCCATCCGTCACTACACCAACAGAAGATAAGATTCATGGAATTGAAATAGCCAAATATCTAGATATTGAACATGCAGAAGTAGGTATTGACAGCATTTTAAATGAATTTTTGGATGTTACTCATCTTGAAGAGAATAATTTGGCAATAGGAAATCTTAAAGCCAGAATTAGAATGTCTATCATTTATTATTATGCAAATGCTAAAAATTACCTGGTTATCGGAACAGGCAATAAAAGTGAGATTCTGATTGGTTACTTTACCAAACATGGAGATGGCGCATGTGATATGGAACCGATTGGAGATTTATATAAAACTGAAGTTTATGAATTGAGTAAATTAATGGATGTCAAACGAGAAATCATTGAAAAGCCTCCTCGTGCAGGCTTATGGAACAATCAAACCGATGAAGCAGAAATCGGAATGAGCTATGATTTGCTTGATCAAATTCTCTATCTTTACACAGAAAAAGATATTAAAAATACTGAAATAGCTGAAAGACTAGACATTTCAGTTGATGACGTGGATATGATTATAACAAAGATTAAAAGGAGCGAACACAAAAGTAAAGTTCCTGAAAGTCCTTTAAAAACAACCTTATAATGGTGATTTAGTGAGCGAAAATATTGAAAAGAAATGGCAGAAAAAATGGGCTGATGCAAAACTGTTTGAATCAAACCCAGATGAAAGAGAAAAGTTATACATTACCGTTGCTTTTCCATACCCTAGTGGAGCAATGCATATCGGTCATGGACGTACTTACACAGTACCTGATGTTTATGCAAGATTCAAAAGAATGGAAGGCTACAACGTGTTATTCCCAATGGCATGGCACGTAACCGGTGCTCCGGTTATTGGAATTGCAGACAGGATTAAAAGAAAAGACCCGTGGACACTTGACTTGTACCACAGAGTGCATGGAGTTCCTAAAGAAACCTTGCCAAAATTGGAAGAACCTGAATTCATTGTAAAATACTTCTCTACCGAATATCATGAAGTAATGGAAGAGATGGGCTATTCCATCGATTGGAGAAGGGAATTTAGGACAATTGATCCAACTTACAGGAAATTCATTGAATGGCAAATCACAACTTTGCATGAAAAAGGATTAGTTCAAAAAGGGGAACACCCTGTAAAATACTGTCCGAACTGTGACAACCCTGTTGGAGACCATGATTTGCTTGAAGGTGAAGGAGTAGGCGTTAATGAATTAACCCTTTTAAAGTTCCCGATTGACGACAAGATTCTTGTAACTGCAACATTAAGACCTGAAACTATCGTCGGTGCAACCAACATTTGGTTAAATCCTGATGTGGAATATGTTTTGGTTGATGCTAATGGAGAAAAATGGGTCATTACAAAAGAAGCTCACTATAATTTAAAAAATCAAATTAAAGATTTGGATATAATCGAAGAAATTGACCCTAACGATTTAATTGGTAAAATGGCTAAAAATCCATTTACTGGCGATGACTTGCCAATTTTCCCGGCAAGCTTTGTAAGTGCATCATACGGAAGCGGAGTCGTATTTTCAGAACCTGCTGATGCACCGGCAGACTACATCGCTCTTCAAGATTTAAAAAACAATGATGAATTAATAGCCAAATACAATTTAGAAGGCATAATTGAAAATGTTCATCCGATTCCAGTCTGTACCCTCAAAGGATATGGGGAAATTCCGGCAGCAGACATCATCGAAAGGCTTGGAATTACAGACCAAAACGATGAAAAGTTACATGAAGCCACCAATGAATTATACAAACAGCAACACAGCAAAGGTACCATCATAGAATCCATTCCTGATTTTGGAGGAATGAAAGTTCGCTTTGCCCGTGAAGAACTAAAAGAAAAGTTAATCAATGAAAATATGGCAACAATCATGTATGATTTTGCTGAAAGACCTGTTGTATGCAGATGCGGTAACAATTGTGTCGTTAAAATCATGGATGACCAATGGTTCATGAAATATGGTGATGAAGAATGGACCGAAAAAACATTGAAAGTCCTCGAAGGCGAAACCATTATTCCAAATGAACTAAAAAACAACTTTGACTATTACATCAACTGGCTGGATGATTGGGCATGTTCCAGAAAAGTAGGACTTGGAACAAGGCTTCCTTGGGATAACCAATGGTTAATCGAGCCTTTAACAGATTCCACAATCTATATGTCATATTATGCAATTGCAAAATATCTAAAAGACATGGATCCTGATGATTTAAACCTTGCATTCTTTGATAAAGTGTTATTAAACAAGGATTCAGGTGAAATTACCGTGCCTGAAGAAAAAGTTAAAGAAATCCAGGATGAATTCAACTACTGGTATCCACTTGATTGGAGATTATCTGCAAAAGACCTCGTAGGTAACCATTTAAGCTTCTTGATGTTTGCTCACAGTGCAATATATCCTGAAGAAAAATGGCCAAAAGGAACTGTAGTGTTTGGAATGGGCCTTTTGGAAGGAAATAAAATGTCCTCCTCCAAAGGTAATGTAATTCTCTTAAAGGATGCTATTAATGATTATACCGCTGATGTGGTAAGGCTCTTCCTGATGGCTTCAGCCGAACCATGGCAAGACTTCGATTGGAGAGAAAAAGAAGTGCTTGGAACCAAAAGAAGACTCGAATGGTTCAGAGAGTTTGCAGCCAGAATTGAAGAAATCAAAGGCTCTCCTTTAGATTTAAGCAATATCGAAAAGGTTGAACTGACCCGTACAATTGACTTATGGATGATCAGCCAACTTAACGAGCATATCAAAAAATCAACAGATGCTTTGGAAGTCTTCCAAACCAGACAAGCTTTACAAAACTCATTATTCCTGCTTAAAAAAGATGTTGACCACTACTTATACCGTGTGAAACATATTATTGATGATAAAGACCCTGCGGTCATTTATGTATTGTCAACTGTTCTGGAAGCTTGGATTAGGCTTTTAGCACCATTTACACCACATACTTCAGAAGAATTATGGTCAACTTATGGTGGAGAAGGCTTTGTAAGCGAAGCGGCATGGCCTGAATATGATGAAGAACTTGTAAGCCCTGAAATCGAAAAGTCCGAAGAGCTTGTTGAAAATATCATTAAGGATATTGCACACATCAAGCAGATGGTCGGAGATGATGTTGAGAAAGTTCACATCTACCTTGCTCCTGACTGGAAATGGGAGTTATACAAAATAGCTGATGAAGTCGGAAAACCTGACATCGGCCAGATTATGGGCAAAGCTATCGCAGCCAATATCTACGACGACAAAAAGGAAATAGCTATGGTAGCTAAAAAAATCGGTAAGGAAATAACAAAAACAAGATACATCGGTAAACTCAACGAAGAAGAGATTTTAACTGATGCATTAGATTACATCAAAGAAGAATGTGGCAATGAAGTCATTATCCATACCGACGATTCATACGACCCACAAAACAAGGCTAAAAATGCAATGCCTTACAAACCTGCATTATTCATGGAATAATTCAATTATTCCAACTCTTTTTCTTTTTTACTGACTGAATGTTTATACTCTCTGTAAATATTACCGATTCCACGATATTCAACTACAAATGCCAGCATGTCAGTTATTACACCCATTATAATACCAATCCAACCAAATCAAATTCGGGAAACTTGAACAATAAGGAAATCAGCCCCAAAGCGGAAGCCTGAATAGTCAAGTAAAAGGTGTATACGACTATTCCTTTTAGGCCAAAATTAACTAATTCCTTGAGCTTTATTTTGGGCAGGCCTGTACCGCCATTAATCACATCCTGAGTTACCTTTAGTCCATAGCCCAAAACCACCAGCAGAACTATGAGCGAGGTGGACTTCATAATGCCGCCAACCTCATTCAACAAGCATTCGAATATGAAAAATTGAGCTAGCACAAAAAGACAAAACAGTTTATTTTTCGTACAATACCTAACTGAACCCTTTAACATCGCATTTGGCATTTTCTACACCGTTATAAATGTTTATTAAAAAGGCGTGATTAATTTTTTGAAAATGAAAATATTAAAAAAAAGTAATTATAACTTTCTTGCAAATACCAGATATCCGCTATGGCCAACCATGCGTGTCTTTGGCCTTACGCCCTGCGGCCTGACTTCCAAACCCCTTTCCAAAGTTTCAAGTATCTCAATATCATAAAATCCTAATTTTTTTGCAATGCGATAAGCGGTTTCAGCCTGATCGATGTATGGCGCATAGACTGCCAACCATCCACCAACATTTAAGGCCTCCCAGACCTCTTCAAATATCTCAAAAGGCTTTGGCAAGTCCAAAAAGATCAAGTCAATGTTATCTTCATCAATTCCATCCTTAATGTTCTGGTTTTTAACATGAATGTTGGTTATTCCGAATCTGTCAATGTTTTTCTTTGCAACTTCGGCAAAGTCTTCACGAATCTCATAGGTAAACACGTCACCATCAGGACCGACAACATTACCAAAATTAAGTGCAATAGCTCCGGCACCGGTTCCTGCATCGACTACCCTTGAGCCTGCACCTAAACCCGTGTGTGCCAGAACCTGTCCGATGTCCTTTTGAATTAAAATTGAACATCTCCTATCCATTATGTCAATGAAATCATTGATGTTAGGCTTCATGATTTTAAATGTGTGGTCAAGGTGGCTTTTAACTTCATCGCCCACTTCAGCATTATCTAAAACCTCCGCTTTTATAATTCCCAAATCACTTTGAAATTCTTCACATGGTTTTAAAACATATTTTTTTCCACGTTCATCTAAAATCATCTTCATAATTACACCTAATTTTCAAGTTCCGCTAATCTTTTTACCCTTTTTAAGGAATCTGGGTGAGTGGATAATATTTCCATGACCCCGTTCTTTCTTGAAATTTTAACGTCTGAATTTGCAAGTCTTCTTAACTCGTCATCTGATATTTTTCCATCGCCGTCAAAGTCTATTTGCGAGAAATCATTAATATCATGTTTAGCATTATTTATGTCATTGACAAAGAATGCACGATTTGTATTCAAATCGGAAATGGTCTGATCACTGCATCTTGCAGCACCATAGGACAATTTATACAATGCAGATACCAATGCAGCAGGCCTGTTTCCAAACTCGACACTTGCTTCATCAGCATAATATTCCCTTATCCTTGAGATGAACAGTACCAATAGCTGGCCTACAAGATAAGCAACATATCCTAAAATTCCAATAATGATTGTTGCACCATTGTCCCTGTCTCCTGAAAACATGAATGACAATGCAATATAGTAGCAAATCATCGGAATTACGCTTACAACTGTAGTGACAATCATGTCATTATGTTGGATGTGTCCCATTTCATGACCTAGCACTGCTCTTAATTCATCCCTATCAAGCAATCCTAAAATTGGGCGGGTTATTGCAATATGGCCACTTCTTTTAGACCTTCCATATGCGAATGCGTTCGGAATATTGACTTCAGACAATCCTACTTCAGGCTTTGGAATGCCTGCTGCATCAGCCAATTCCTGAACCATCTGATGGATATGAGGAGCTTCAGCTTCTGACAATGGCCTTACATTCATAGAGCGTTTTACGAGTGACGGTCCGAACCAATACTGCAAAAATACGATTATTAAACTTGCAGCAAACCAGAGCATATAACTGCGAACGCCCAAATACCATCCTGCAGCCATAACAAGGGCATAAACAATTGTAAACATTAAAATTGATGTCAACCACATTCTTAGCTTGAGTTTCCATGTGCCTTTCATTATAAACACCTTAATCATTTCATAAACATTACTTATCAAATGCTCACTTTAATTATATATTAATTAGATTTCATACATTAATAAAAGTTAAGCAAAAAATAATTTAACAACATCGTACATAAATGTTACTATAAAAAAATGGTGATTAAATGAGCGGACCATGGGTAGAAA
>JAUNXN010000005.1 GCA_030539795.1 Methanobrevibacter sp. | reverse complement strand
GAAATCATGGCATTCTGTCAAAGTTTCATGACCGAATTATGCAAATACATTGGTGCTGATACCGATGTGCCTGCAGGAGATATCGGTGTAGGCGGTCGCGAGATCGGTTACTTGTTCGGTCAATACAAAAGAATTAGGGGATTATACGAAGGAGTATTAACTGGTAAAGGATTATCATTCGGAGGATCCCTTGCAAGAACTGAAGCTACTGGATATGGATTATTATACTTCACTAACGCAATGTTAAAAGCTAATGACATTGATATTGCAGGAAAAACCATCGTAGTGTCCGGTGCAGGTAACGTAGCAACTTACGCAATTCAAAAAGCTCAACAATTAGGAGGAAATCCTGTAACCTGTTCCGATTCAACCGGTTGGATTTACGACCCTGATGGAATTGACGTTGAGTTATTAAAAGAAATCAAAGAAGTAAGACGTGAAAGATTAACCGCATATGCTGAAGCAAGACCATCTGCTGAATACCATGAAGGTAAAGGTGTATGGACTGTTAAATGTGACATCGCATTGCCATGTGCTACCCAAAACGAATTGCAATTAGAAGATGCTAAAATCTTAGTGGAAAATGGTGTTCTCGCTGTTGCTGAAGGTGCAAACATGCCAACCACTATCGAAGCAACTGAATACTTACAAGAAAACGGCATTTTATTCGCACCAGGTAAAGCATCCAATGCTGGTGGAGTAGCTACTTCCGCTTTAGAAATGTCTCAAAACTCAGAAAGATTATCCTGGACTTTCGAAGAAGTTGACGGCAGACTTCAAACTATTATGGAAACTATCTTCGCAAATGTTGCAGATGCTGCAGCTGAATACGACATGGACAAAAACTATGTTGCTGGAGCAAACATTGCAGGATTCAAGAAAGTAGTTGACGCAATGAACGCGCAAGGAATCGTATAGATTTCCTTGGCCTTTTTTCTTTTTTTAAGAGTTTTTAACTCTTCTTTTTTTATTTATTGATTAATTTGATTTTTCATGTTTTTGTGCAATTGTGCTTTTGTGCAAAGTCGCACTTCCAAAATTATTATTATTTTTCAAAATATATTCCTTGTTAGAATAACTTTAATTTTTATTCTATATGGGAATACTTATTCTCTTAGTGAATAACTTTTATATTTATTCTAATAGTGAATACCTATTCTTTTGGTGAATAACTTTATAAAATTATATTGGTTTTAGAAAATTGCATTTGTGGGGAAGAAAGTATAAATATAATTTGTTTTTACTTCTTAAAATTGCTATAACTTCGTAAGATTGCTTTGATTTGAAAACAAAAACTATATTTGCTTTTTGAACTAAATATAATATTAAGTGATTGGTCTTAATTGAATATGTGTATGATTGTATTGTAAAAATAATGTTGAAGAGGGGTCTTAAGTTGGTTACAATTTGCAACCATGAGGATTATTTTTTTGGCATTATGCAAATTGCAAACTTTATATTTTTTGTGCAATTTGAATAAATTTTGCAAATTGCAAACATTTAATTAAGATTAAAAATAAACAGGGTATTAAGTGATGTGTATGAATGAACTAGCATGGGGAACTAACATTGATTTAAATGACAATCAATTCTATAACAGGGTCGAAGATATTGAATTCATATCTGATTTGCTGAGGAGTAGTCAATACGGTACTTCACCATCAATATTGCTGACTGGTGTTCGTGGTGTTGGCAAATCTGCATTGATGAAAAAAATACAGAAGACTTTTCGGGATGAGAATTATTTGGTAGTCTACATTGATTTTTCATCATCAGATGCCTATCAAAAGGATGAATTTACAAGAGAAACCGTTATGGAATTAATCTATGATGAGATTATGGAAGAATGTAATGAATTTGGCATCACTACTGTTGAAAAAAAGATAGAGAAGTTTATTAAAACTCATGATGTGACTTTAAGAGAGTTTATTAATGTTAAAGGATATCCAGTGCCCTTTTTGTGGACAGAAAAGAATTACAAAAAATTAGCCAATTTTGTAATGGAATTGCCTCAATATCTGTATAATGAATATAAAGATGAAATCAATGGTGTATTCTTGTTTTTTGATGAATTTCAAATTATTAAGGAACTTGGGGGTAAATTAAATGATTTCTTATGGTTCATGAGAAGCCATATCCAAAAACATAATAATGTTTCATACGTATTTTCCGGAAGCATGAGCGTTAAAGACAGTCTCATAGAAGAGATTGCAGGCAGCAATGGAGCATTCGGCGGAAGAATGCTCACAATTGAAATCAAGCCATTTTCACACCAAACAACAAGAAACTACTTGAATGAAAAGGCAGAGTATCTGAAATTCACTGATGACGGTTTTGATCAATTCTATGAATGCACTAAAGGCGTTCCATTTTACATCAATGTTTTTGGAAATCTACTTCCTAGAAATGCTCTATTGGATTCTGAATCGGTTAAAGAGAATTTCATTAAGTTTTTGCCGGTGTTGGCCACACATTTTACAAATTCCTGGTTTAGGCTAAATCTCCAACAACAAAAAATCCTAACAACTCTTCTTGATGGTCCTTTAAATAAGTCTGGAATTGCAAAGGAATTGAATGTTACAAGTGGGGCAATCAGCAGGTCACTAAATACATTACAAGATAATGGATTAGTCGAAATGGAAAACATGCAGTATTATGTTCCCAATTCAGTTTTCAGGGCATGGCTGAAAAATGGATATGAAATGAGGGGAGTATATCCATTTAAAAGCATTTAACTTCATTGGAAGTGGGGGGTATTGCCCTATTCCCTCACAAGGAATCGTATAGATTTTCCTTGGCCTTTTTTCTTTTTTTTAAGAGTTTTTAACTCTTCTTTTTTTATTTATTTTATTTTAAGTTAGTGGCATTTAATTATTCATTGTTTTTGCAAAGTTGTTTTTTCCCACTTGAAACGGAGTGGTAATAGGTCTTTTATTGCTTTTATCCAGTAATATTGTTTTAAATTCGTAAAATTGTTTTTATTTCCAACAAAAAATATATTTAGTTTCAAATTTAATATAATTCATTGTTTGAAGTCTTCTGCAGGCGTATGGAAAATTATTTATAGTATGCTATATATTGGTGGAACCGATGATGACTAAAACTATTAAGGTTTCTGAAAAAACTCATGCTGTTAAACTAAAAAGTATCATGAAATATTGAATAATCCGTATGATGAGGAATTCATAGAATTTAATAGTGTTAAATGCCCTAAATGTCATCGAGCCCGGAGTGTATGAAAGAATGTATTTTGATGAATTAAGCGATGAAGAAGCAGATTACTATAATGAAAGAATTAGACATTTTGAAAACGGGGACTATAGAGGCACTAGAAAAGTTGATTTAAATGCCCTCAGAAAATGATTCTGATTTGCAGGATGAGCTTTTTGAAGACAAGAAATCAAATTGATTTTGTTGCTTTTTTTTGTTAGAGTCTATGCAAAAGCTCATATGCATTGAATTTCAAATCTAATAATTAGAAAATGCAATGGGTGTTTCATGTTTAATTATCCAAAAGTTTTAATGCGCAAAGAGTTGAAAAAGATTTCCAAATATCCCTGCGATGAGGAAATAAAAGATGCATACATTAAATATCTGACAAATTACTCATTTAAGGAGTTCGTTGAATTCTGCCAGGAAAATGATGATGACTTGGAGAAATTGATTTTCAGTTTCACCGATTTGCAGCTGGAAAAATTCGAACCGAATTCCCTGATTTGGGTTTCCCATGTGATGGTTAATTTCATGATTTATTTTAATGTTAATCTGGATTATGGGGAGTATTATGACGCTTATGCTTCAGCTTTGCAGCTGACCGTGCTGTCATGCGCCATGAAAATGGTAATGGATAAAATTCGTTTTGAGGAAGTTGAATTTCCGGAACATTCCAAACTTTGCTTTGATAAATTTTTTGAAAAATGTTCTGATTTCAGGTTTAATTTAAAGCGCGATTGCGAGCTGGCTTATAAATCTTTTAACAATGATTTTGGGTTTACAAGTGAAGAATTTTACCTTAAGGTTAAAAAGCACTTTGATGATGAAGGGTATTAGTTTCTCCTCATTCCTTTTTTTAGACTAACAATCGTTAGTTATATATAATGCAGACCACAATAAAGTTAACTAACAAGTGTTAGTTAATGATAATATGGCAACCAAATCAAACAATAAAGAAAAGATTTTTGACGTTTCAATTGATTTGTTCTCCGAATATGGCTACGATGGGGTTTCCATTCGCCAAATTGCAAAGGAAGTGGGAATAAAGGAAAGTTCAATTTATAACCATTACAAGAGCAAGGAATCGATTATGGATGCAATACTTGATTACTATATTGGCAGGATGATGTCCAATGACATTCCGGTAAGCCAGGCCAGTGAAAATCTGGATGTGGGCTTTGACTATTTCTATGAATCCGGATTGGATGCATTCGCATCGCAGCTGAAAGACGAAAAGATGTCTAAGATTACAAGGATAATTCTCATTGAATCTTATCATAACGAAAAAATGAAAAATTTCATGAAGGACAGCATCATTTCACAGGCAATAGACGGCTGGATAGTGCTGTTTGATTTGATGAAATCCAAAAAATTAATTGATGGTGATTGCGATTCAAGGCAATTGGCCGAGTCTTTCTACAAATTCGGGCTGTTTCTATTGTATGAACATTACGTCATCGATTATCCGGAAGATGACGGGAAATTCGTTGAAGAGTTATCTATTAAATCGCAAAATCACATCAAATTGCTTTTTAATTCAGTGAAAATATAAAGGGAGGTTTTAGCATTAAAATAAGATTGGAGCAGGAAAAGGATTATTTTGAAGTTGAATGCATGGTTCGAAACTCCTTTTGGAATGTATATCGTCCAGGTGCATTTGAACATTATATCGTGCATAATCTAAGGGATGATGAAAGCATCCTTAAGAATCTTTCATATGTAATCGAAAGCGATGATAGGATTATAGGCCACATTAATTATTCTGTAGGTTTCATAGATTATGGCGGCGAAAGGATTGATGCCGTCATATTGGGTCCGGTGGCGATTCATGAGGATTTTCAAAATCAGGGCTTGGGTTCAAGATTAATAGACTATACTCTAAATCTGGTCAAAAATGAGGGCATTCCATTTGTCCTTGTTGTTGGTGATGAGAATTATTATCATAGATTCGGCTTTGTAAGCGCATCGAAATACGGTTTGTATCTTGAAGGAACTGATACAGGTGATGAATGCCCGTTTTTCATGATTAAGTTATTTGATGAATTCGAATCAGGAGATAATATTGGAATATTCCACAATCCGGACGTATTTGATGTTAATCCGGAAGATGTTGATGAGTTTGACAAGAAATTTGAATATAGGAAAAAGGAAGTTTTAGATGGACAGCTTGAGGAGTTATAATATGAATTATGTAATTATAAACGGATCTCCAAGAAAGAAGAACACTTGGAAAATGGTACAGCAGGCAAAATCAAATTTGAAGGGTAATTTTGAAGAAGTTCAGCTTATGAAGGAAAACATTCCATTATGCAACGGATGTTTTAAGTGCATAATGGAAGGCGAGGATAAATGCCCTCACTTTGATAAGATCAAACCGATTATTGATAAGATCAGGAATGCTGATGCAATCATAATCGCCAGTCCGGTATATGCAATGAATGTCACTGCACTTTTGAAGAATTTCCTTGACCATACCGCTTACCTGTATCACAGGCCTGAATTTTTCACCAAAAAGGCATTGGTTGTAGTATCCACTGCCGGTGCGGGCCAAAAGGACGTTGCAAAATATATTGATGAAACCTTAAGGCATTGGGGTGTAAATAAGGTTTATAAAATCACTTATGCATGCGGTGGAAAGGATTCGATTGATGTGGAAAACATCAATAAGGTCTCCAAGAAATTCGGCAGTGATGTTGAGTCAGGAAAACTGCACAGTCCCAAATTTGGGGATGTCCTATTCTATAATGTCTGGAAAGCCATGGCATTATCGAAAGACCCTATTGAGGCGGACAGGGATTTCTGGCTTGAGAGGGATTTGGTGAGTCATGATTTTGCGCCGGAAGTCAGATTGAATATTGTAAAGAAATTATTTTCAAAAGTGATGTTTTTCATTTTCAGAAAAGTAATGAAATAATTGGATGCCTCTTTAGAAAAACATTATTAGTAATGAACAACAATTAAGTAATAGGTAGATAATATGGCTAATTTCAACTCATTAGAAGAAGCAAGAGAATTTTTTTACAAGGACAAGTTTGCAGTGGATACCGGAATCACATTGGATGAATTGACAGAGGATACGGCAATCTGTTCTTTGGTGTTAAATGATGATCATAAAAATGCCTATGGTGGCGTAATGGGTGGAGTGATATTCACATTAGCCGATTTTGCCTTTGCAGTTTTATCTAATCAAATCCATCAATTGACAGTTGCTCAACAGGTAAGCATCAATTATCTATCTGCTCCAAAAGGCGATAAATTGATTGCCGAGGCAACTTGCCGCAAAAGCGGGAGAACATCATCCATAGTCATTGTAAACGTTTCGGATGATATTGGCCGTGATGTTGCCCAATTTGTCGGAACAGGCTTTAAGTTATGAATTTTTATCTAGATGGTGCAAGAATACTCCGACTTCTTTTAAGTCGTGGATGAATTGCACAATTAAGGGGTAGCATATTACTTTTCAAATGCTCTTGCTAATTTTTAATATATGATGATTATACTTAAATAATCAATATGTATGTGGTGGTTTGTTGCATCCATATTTTTTCATAAAGTGGTTTTTTTATGGCTTGTAAGATGGTTAATAAAGGTTTGGAGGTTCGATTGTACCCTGATGAGGATATGGTGGGTGAACTTAATCTGAATATTGGTAATGCTCGTTTCGCCTGGAATCATCTATTGGACGAATACCAAAAAACCTATATGTTGTTCAAACAGCATGGATATAATCGTTTAAAGTGCAATTGGACTACTTTCAATACTATGTTGAATATGCTTAAAAAAGCGTATGAGTTTCTTTATTTAAGTGAATCCAGTAGTTTGCAACAGGTTTATCGTGATCTCATCAATGCTTTTAATAAATTCTTCAATGAAGGCACTGGATATCCACGTTTCAAATCCAAAAAACACCATAAACAATCATTCAGAATACAAAACAACAATAACATCAAAATAAAAGACAATACTATTGTTTTACCTAAAATAGGGGCAATATATTATAGAACAAGCAAAGAGTACAAGCAATTATTGAATAGTGATGAAATCAAAATCAACAATGTCACAATCAAAAAACACAATGGAAAATATTACGCTGCATTCAACATCGAAGTGCCCGTTGAATCCTTTGAAAAAACACTAAATAGCGTGGGAATCGATTTGGGATTAAAAACATTAGCAACCCTAAGCAACGGCCTAAAGATAACCAATTTAGACCTGTCCTATGAGGAGCAAATGATAAAAAAATACCAACGCATACTCTCACGACGAAAATACAATAGCAAACGATATCGCAAAATCCAAAAAACCTACTGGAAATGGATTGACAAGAAAAACAACAAAATACGAGATACATACCACAAACTAAGCCACAATATAGTCAAGTTTTACGATGTGATAGGCATGGAAGACTTGGACATCAAATAAATGTTCCAAGACTCGGATCAAAGCAGCAAACTGCAAAGAATAGGTTTGTCATCGTTGGTGGATAAAATTAGATACAAGGCTGATTGGTATGGTAAAATATTAATCCAAATCAGCCGGTGGTTTGCTTCAAGCAAAATTTGCAGCAACTGCGGGTACTACCACAAAAAACTAAAAAGAGAAGATAGGGAATGGACATGTCCACAATGTGGAAAACACCATGACAGAGACATCAATGCAGCAAAAAACATACACGAAGAAGGTTTAAGGATTTATAATCGGAATTTTGTGAACCTCTGGTGCAGGGGGGATAGCACGGTAATTCTAGAGGCAATAGCATCTATAGCCCGTGAAGTAAGAATCCTCGAGCTCTATAGCTCGAGGTAGTTCAAAATATTTCACTTATATCTTTCTTTTTTTCAATGATTTTTTTAAGGGCCAGTTTGCACAACCCATTAATTTATATTATAGAAAAGTAATAATTATTAAATGACTGATTAACAAGTCGTGAAAAATGAGAGTTCGAAGTTGCACTGCCGTAGCTTCGAATTTTTTATACATCACATGATTGTTTCGAGTGTAAACATTTTTTTGTTTCGCATATGATTTTCATGTGAAAATATTTTTTGGAAAAGAAGTTTCAGACGAGCACTATCTGAACTTATAAAATTCTTAATTTTATGATTGATTAAATTGACACTAATCTCATTTTTTATCATTTATTTTTTACTTGTTTTTTAAAATTTTAAATTTAATTTCAAGACGGATTAGTTTCACCAGCACGGTGTGTATCAAAAAGTAATTATTTGCTAAGCAGGTTGAAAACCTTCTCGCCAACTTCCCAGTCAACAAAAATAAGAATCTCGGTTTTGGCAACATTGATCAGTTCCGCATCAATACCATTTTTGGACAGTATTTTGCTGATTGCAAACTCGTCACGCTCAGGGTCGATAATGCTGATCATTGCGGTATCCTGGCCCTGTGAGATTGAACTTAAAAACTCGTTTTCAATAACGTATTCATGGAATAATTTGTAAGTCTTGTCCCCGTCGGTTTTATTGATGAAAGTTGTGATTGAATTGTGGTGGGGATTCAATTTATAAAGATGGATGCCGTTATCGTATAGCATATTTGTCAAATCAGCTATTATTCCGCTTTTATGAAGCAAATCCTTTCCGACAACAGTTATTGAAGTAACGGGTTCCTTCAGCAGTTCCATTGGCTTATAATCATATGGACCTGTAATGTGGGTTCCTTCGGTTGTCAAGTCCCCATATTTGAAATTGATGATTTTTGCATCAATGTCAGGATGCTTGTAGTCAAGTGCATTCGGATGCAATACCTGCGCTCCGTGTGTCGCAAGGGTTTTCATCTCTCCAACGGTGATGCTTTCCAGAAGTTCCGCTTCATTGATTTTTCTAGGGTCTGTTGACAGGACTCCGTCAACATCAGTTACAATGATGACTTCATCGGCATTAAGGCATTCTCCAATCAGGAATGCAGTGATGTCGCTTCCACCACGCCCTAAAGTGGTGATTTGGTCTCGGCATTTTCCCAAAAATCCGCAGATGACCGGAACTATTCCCTGATTTAAAAGGGTTTTCAATTCCTTGATTTTTTTGTCGGTTGCCTCAACGTCAATTTTGGCTTCCATATAGTTTGAATCGGTAATGATTGGCCATAAATCAGAGTAAGGGTCGATGAATTGGGATTTGACTCCCAGGGATTCTAGGGTAGCTGAGAATAATCTGACGCTGGTTCTCTCGCCCATGCCGACAATCTCGGCATGATGTTTGGCTGTGAGATTGTTTGTAATTGCATCATTTTCAAGGCTTATCAAGTCATCTGTAGTCTTGTTGACTGCTGAGACTACAACAACAATCTGATTTCCTTTTAGATATTCTTTTGCGATTGACTCGGCGGCTTTCCTGATTCTTTTCCCGTTTCCGACTGATGTTCCGCCGAATTTTGCTACCAATAATTCCATTAAAATTCACCTGATATATAAATATATGTTGATATTTTTATTAAAGGTTTAGGAAAGTGTTCTTATTTGATTGGGCAGAAGGCAATTTTCATAAAAAAAAGAAAATGAATATTAATAGTAATATTCATCATATTCGTCATATGCCAGGCCTGTGGTGTTGACCTTTGAAATTGTTGTTCCAAGCTCATTTGAAACCTTGGTGACATTCAAGTCAACGTCCGGATTTCCCCAGCTGATGAGGTAAATGTTTTTGCCGGTGTTGTTTCTAGCCAGGCTAGTGATGTTGTCCTTGTCGACAGTCTTGAAGTCGAAGATCTCATGGAGTCTGTTTATGTTTTCTCCATAGATGTAATCCTGGCTGACACAGTACATGTCTGTAGCACCGTCAAAATCTAAATAGTACATTGCAAGACCTGGATTGGTTATTATTGTTATTGAATTGTTGTCTTTCAATATTTCATCCAAAGCCTCATTCTGTTTCAGTCCGGATTGGTATGCATCATTGCTTGTTGCAATCATTGTTCCGATGCCGCTTATCAGGACAAGGCATATCAAAGCAAGAGAAATCAGGAATGTCCTTCTGCTTTTTATCTTACCCATCATAATTGAGATGATAAGCCATAAAATTGCTGAAGCCAAAACAAGACCTGTTGTAAGTAGGATAGGTTTTAAAATGATTGAAATTAAAAATACCACTGCAATTGTTGCAAAGTAAGCTATTGTGCCGTATAAAACGAATTGTGTATCATTGTCCTTTTCTTTCAAGTAAACGGCAAGGATTGCTATAAATACTATTAGGGTAATGACGCTTAAAAGTGTATCTCCGCTATATGCAAAATGTGCCAAAGACTGGACAATTGAATCGCTTGTTAGTTTGCCCATAGGGTTCATGGATCCTAAAAGCTTGATTAATGTTGGAATCCATGGTGCATAAAGGACAATTGTCGCAACGAGGGAAATTCCCCAATATTTGATTTTATCCTTATCATAAGTCAGGATATGGAACAGCAAAATCAGATAAAGAACGATTGTTGCGATTAGTCCATAATAGTGGGTGTATGATGCTAAAATAGAAAATACGGTAAACAGGACAAATGATTTTTTATCAGCAGTGGATATAATGTCCTTAAAGAATATGAACGCCAATAAAGTAAACAGCATCGCCCAGCTGTAAGGCCTTAGAAGTGAGTAGGTTATCAAGAATTCGCTCATCACTGCTAATGCGAAGGCGAATAGTCCTGCTGTAAGCCAGCCGTAATCCCTTCTGAGCTTAAGGGTGGATAAAATTAGAATGATTGCATATGGAATAGCTGAAAACACTTTTAAAATGGCAAAATCGCTTGTCAGTTTAGACATTGCCTTTAAAAGTAGGAAATATAACGGAGGGTTTGTTTCTCCACCGAGAATATGCAATAAATCACTCATTGGAAAATTAATCAGTGTCAATGTGAAGAATTCACTGATATTGCTCAACACCTGATTCAAGGGGCTTATGAGCATATAGATTAACATCAAAATACTTAGTGCAAAAAATACCTGTCCTATCGTGTTTTTATTCGCTTCCATAATAATAGTTTAGCAATACATTATATTAATGTTTTTAAAAAGATAGATTATGAAATCTATCTTTTAATGATGATTGTGCTTTTAGCCGAAATCTGATAGTTCGCATTTCCGGAATAAATAACGACCTTATGCTTTCCGACCTTAAGCTTTTTAGTGTTGAGCTTTGCTAGACCCTTGCTGTTGGTCTTGATGTTGTAGGTCTTGTATTTCTTGCCTGTGTATACCTTGACCTTGAGCTTGAGGCTTTTCACGACCTTTTTGGTTGACTTGTGCTTTACTGTAACCTTGAAGTATTTCGATTTCTTGTACTTGTTGGTTACTTTCGGCGCCTTTACGATGGTTGGTGCCTTTTTAATGGTTATTTTAAAGGATATCTCTTTTGGTTTAATATATGACTGAAAATATTTAATCACGACAGTATAGGTTCCAACTTTCCATGTTGAAACAGGAAATGTGAGGGATTCATAAAACCATTCCTGATAATATCGTTTTCCATTTCTGTAAATCTTATGGTCTGCATACAAATCATCCAATATGGCCCCGGTTTTCATGTTGACCAAATCAACCGTAATTACTTTGCCTGAATTATAATAGGCTTTCACGAGTTTGTTTCTGATTTTCGGTTTATATAAATATGTTTGATTTATCGAATCATCATATAAAATGTCATTTGAAAGAATTGCCGCATCATTGTTGTTTTCAAATCTGCAATCCTTGAGGTCATATGATATGAATTTCAGGATTGCCGAATTGATGTTCGAATTGTTTTTGAATGTGGTGTTTGTGATATTGGCATAATCCAATTCAATGATATGGTTATCATCCACATTCTGGGTGTTGTTTTCAAAAAGACAATCCTTAATTGTTGCATTCACGCCTATAATGAGTCTGTTTACATTATTCGTGAAATTGCAGCCATTGATTTCAAGGTTTTCACAGTATATTTCCGGATATGTCAGGTCATAGGTGGGATTTCTCGGCTCAGAACCGCAATTGCTTAAGCTTGAATTGGTTATTGTGGCCTTTGATTCCTCTCCAACAGTTAGGGTTGATGACTGCTCTTTGAAGATGCAGTCCAATATCTCTGCATTGCCATATGAAACGATTGCTGATGCGCTATTGTTGGCGAATGTACTTTTTTCAAGATGTAGTTTGCCTTTTGTGAGTATTGCACCGCCATTTCCTTCATCTGATGTGAAATACCAGTCCATTTCTCTAAACTGTTCAATGTAAGTTGCAGAATTGCCGATGAAGTTGGAATTTATGATGGTCAAATCGCTGTTTGAATATACTGCTCCGCCTTTGCCTAAATCATCAGGTGTGACCGGCTCTGTAGTCTTGCCATACCATTTGTAATCGGCATTCACGCTATTGTCTGTGAAATTGCAGTTTATGAGGGTCAATTGCGAGTTGGCAAAAATTGCTCCTCCATTGGTTTTTGATTGTGCATTGATGAAGTTGATATCTTTCAATATGACATTGCCTGAAGATATGTGAATTATCTTTGATTTGTGGTTGGCATCAAGTGTAGCGCCATTTCCTTCAATGGTAATGTCTTTTGCAATTTCGATTTCTTTTAATCCAGTGTAGGTTCCATTCAGATTCACTGTTGATCCCGCTTCAGCTTCATCGATTGTGTTTTGAATATCATCGAATGCGGTCCCGCTCACGTTTAGGGGATTATCGCCGATGATGATCGTCTCATTGTCTTCTGCACTTACTGCAGTCAGCGAAATTAAAGCTATTAAAATTGTAATTAGCAATATCCTTTTCATTTAAAGCCCTTCATTTTCTAATTTTAACTGTCTTTTTAACGGTGTTTTTAAGGTATGTTGCTTGGTATTTGACGTTTTTGCTGACTTTGAGTTTTTTCAGGACTGATTTTTTGATTGTCACTTTTGCTATTCCGTATTTGTTGGTTTTTGTCTTGTAGGTTTTTCCGTTGAACTTGAAGGTTACTTTTGCGTTTTTGATTGCTTTTTTACCTTTTTTAAGTGTTGCTGTTAAGATTAGCTTCTTGGCTGACTTTTTGACCTTGACGGCTTTAAGGGTTAATACCTGTTTTACGGTAAGCTTTTTGGTGACCTTGGCGTTTTTGTAAGTCATGGTCATTGTGTATTTTCCAGGAGTTATTGTATTTGGGATTTTGAATTTTGCAATACTGTTCTTGTCTGTTTTTGCGTTGAATGTCTTTTTGCCGATTTTGATTTTGACAACCTTGTTTTTGCCCACAAGTTTGCCGTAGATGTCATAGACCTTTAGGCTGATGCTTCTTGAATCGCCGTAATGCATTGCAATGTTTTTTGCGCCAGTAAGTTTGGCTTTAAAGTTCACTTCAATGTGTTCCAGTACCACACTGCCAAATCCGGTATAGACAACCGGAGTTAATCCTAAATAATAGTATCCTTCTATATTGTAGTTATGTTGTATGAGGAGTTTTGCCATTGAGTTTTTCAGTACAGCATCAATAAGATTCTTGTTTATGCTTATTGTGCTGATCTCATTGAGGTCAAATTCTGCTACAGGCATCTTGTTTCCATCATAATATGAGCCGATGTAAAATATCAGGGTTGCGTTAATATTGTCTGCGATTTTGAA
The DNA here is from genome assembly GCA_030539795.1 of Methanobrevibacter sp. Classification (GTDB taxonomy): domain Archaea; phylum Methanobacteriota; class Methanobacteria; order Methanobacteriales; family Methanobacteriaceae; genus Methanocatella. The sequence continues at coordinate 20,011 of JAUNXN010000005.1, read as the reverse complement.
CGGCTTTGACTGTCCGTAGGTCATTGATCTGGAGTAGGTGGTGTCCGGATATACGCACACGTAAGGGTCTATGTCATTAACCTCATAGTCGCTTCCGGTATAATATGCCCTAAATGAATATCCTCCAACAGGAAGTTCGATATTTGCATGCCCTTCATTCAATTCAACGCTTTTAAATATCTTGTAGACGCTTCCAAATTCGATTTCAACAGTCAGGTTGCCTTCAGCATCAACAGGCAATGTCAGGGAGATGTTTTTCGGATTTTCCTCAGACGGACCTTTGATAGTGCAGGTAACATTTATGATTTCAGTGAATGTTGTTTGAGGATATTTTGAATCTCCAGGATATGAAATTTCAACTTCATGGCTTCCGACGCTTAAATCAGAGAATACCACTTCATAGGCAAGTTTAGCGTCATCATCCCAAAAGAGCCAATCCCATTCCTCTGAATATGTGCTGATTTTGGAGTATGAGTATGTTTTGTTGTCAATTGTGACTGTGGCCTTGTTTTTGATGTCATTTGGAATGCAGAATGCGATTGCATTGTTTTCACCATAAATGCAGTTGCCTTCATGAATCTCAATCGGACAGCTTCGTGAGTAGTTGAAGCTCTGGGTGAATGAGTATTCGGATGGATTTGCCTTGAATCTGACATCAATGGTGTAGTTCACATCCCGTTCGATGCCTTCCAATGCAATTGCATATGTTTCCCCATAGGAATAATGGCGTTTAATATTTTTGGTGTATGTCTTTCCATTGCAGCTTACGGTTATTGTACCTGAAATGTCGCCGAGCAGCTTTACGTTGACGGTGTCCTTTTCAACATAGCAGTCATAGGCGTGCACTGTGTAGTTGTATGTTTTTGTTGTTGCTTTGAATGTTTCATCGCCAAGATAAACAACTTCTATGGTGTGATTTCCGAAATCATAATAATCCGGCCATATGTGATATGTCTGAAATTCTCCTGAAAGTGTGGTGACCAGTTTGCCGTCCAGATAGATTTCGGTGTTTCCGGTGAGTTCGTAAGGCATTGCTGTAACATTGATGTAATATTTAAAATCATAAAGGTCAGGATCCAGGTCATAGTCGGCGTACCATGGATATATCTCATTGTAGTATATGAATGTTATTGAAACTTCCGGAGATTCCTCAAGAACTGACATATTGTAGTTCCAAGTATAGTTTCCATAGCTTACGGACAGGCTGTAGTTTCCTGGTGTTTTACATGAAATAGGAACGGTCGCTTTGCCGTCATTGACCTTATATGTGCCATTAATCATGCCTGCTAATGTCAGATTGCCGTTGAAGTCATCGGAGGCTTCAAAAGTCAGTTCATAACTTTCATTTGTTAATAATGCTGTTGGAACGTTGACTTGGGGTGTTACAAAAAGTGAAAATTCCTTTGTTTGGCTGTCTCCGTCAGGGAAATGTACAGTAAACTCGACAGTGTTGGGTCCTATGTCAAAATCGGAGATGTTGATGTTCGCACTCCATGTTTCCTCATCAAATTCAAATGAATAAGTTCTGTTTTTAAATCTTGCAGTTCCGTATCCGTCTCCATAAAGGTCTATATCAAATGTTACTGAATCGCCGTATGTTATTTCATCATTGTAGAAGACATCCCAGTACGGCCTGTATACCACCGCATTGAATGAGTCCTTTTTTGTCACATCCTTCTGGTTTCCGTTGTAATACATCACTTCGTATGTGTGATTTCCACGATACTTACTTAAAAGTATGCTTGGCGGCTTTGCAGCATCATATTTTTTGTTGTAGACTGTCTTTTTGTCAATCAGGATTTTGATGTAGCCTGTAACGTCTTTGGCAAGACTGACGTCCAGACTGTAGTCGTACCCGTCGATTTCAAATTCATATGGGCAGGACACGTCAAAAAATGTCCTTTCAAATGATGAATTTCTCACAAATCCCGCATATTTGTTGTCTCCGCTGTATATGATGGATATGCTGTGGTTTCCATAATTCAGATTCAAATCGCAAAGGGAGAGTGCATTTGATCCTGGTGAAACTTTCTGGTTGTACCTTTCGATATCATCTATTTTCATTGAGATGTTTCCTTTAGCATCAAATGGCATATTCTCAACGCTTGCTATATCAAATCCCCACCATCCCGGCTGTGAAATCTCTGCGGGGATGTTTATTTCATAGTCTTCGCCTTCTGTTAATTCCTGAAGGGGCTCGTCTGCATTCAGTTCTTCATCAATATCTGCCTGTGCCGTTTCATCAATCACATCAATGGCTATTGGTGTGCTTTCGATGTCTTGAGTTGAGTTGTCCTCAGCTGCGGCAACTCCTATTGTCAGCACTGCCAGAATTAGGCTTATCACAATTATTTTTTCAAGTTCCATTTTAATTCTCCAGTTATTTTTTAACTTTTGCAGTCTTTTTAACTGTTGTTTTGAGATATGTGGCCTGGTAAGTTACCTTTTTACCTACTTTAAGCTTTTTGAGAACTGATTTGTTGATTGTTATTTTTGCTATTCCTTTTGAGTTGGTTTTTGTCTTGTATGTTTTTCCGTTGAACTTGAAGGTTATTTTCTTGTTCTTGATTGCTTTTTTGCCTTTTTTAAGGGTTGCTGTTAAGATTAGCTTTTTTGTTGACTTTTTGACTGTGGCCTTTTTGAGTGTCAATGTCTGTTTTACTGTCAGTTTCTTTTTAAAGGTCATTCCTTTGTAAATGACCCTTATTGTGTACTTGTTTGGAGTTTGAGTTATTTTTATTTTGACTATTCCGTTCTTGTCGGTTGTTAGCTTGTAGGTCTTTGATCCTATTTTTACAGTTATCTTTTCTCCTTTTCCAACTACCTTGCCGTTTCTGTAAATTTTGGCTTTGAATACTTTGGAATCCCCGTAATACATCACAACGTTCTTTGCAACCACTTTAATGTTTGGATTAAGCTGAACGGTGCTCAGGTAATAGTTATCATTTTCATCTGATATGAACTCCAAAGAGATAGATGTTGGCTTGTTGAGTTTTTTAGCATAACTTCTCAAATCGATTGATGCAGTACCGTTTGCCAGCCTTTTTGTGAATGTCTTTCCGGCCATATAGTCGGTAACGATGAAGTTTCCGTTCAGTTCCTTGTTTGCGATTATGGTGGCTATGCTATTTTTAAATGTATAAATCGGATATATTATTGTTGATTCGCCTGTGATATTGTAGATCTCATAATTTCCACTATATAATGTGTTATAATATATTTTTCCGACATGGTTGGTTGGGAATTTGATTGAAGCCTTTCCCTTATTTAATTTCACGCTTTTGTAAATGGTATAATTGTCATTTTCGCCGTATTTCACTTCCAATGTCAAGGTGCCGATGCCGTCTTTTGGAAGTTCAATGTAAACATAATGTTTTGAATTGTAATCCAATTCACAGTCACCCATTACATCCATTATTTCTATAAAATATTCGGAATCGACTTCATAATGGTATTCATATGGATTCAAATCGTAGTTGCCGTCAAATGATGTTTTCACGGCGTATTCGCCGATATGGTCTGTCGGCAATGTGACTTTGCAGGTCCTGTTCACTTCAATTGTGTAATTTGCATAGTCCTCCCCATATCTTTTAACTTCAACGGTCAGATTTCCGATTCCATCGTTAGGCAGCTTCAGGGTCAGGATTACTGAATCGTTCAGGTATGTAAACCAGTAGTCATGGTTCAATGACCATTTTGCAAAGTCCTTTACAAAATATTTGCCCATTATCTCATTTAATTCGTAATTTCCATTGAAATAGCAGTTGAACTGATAGTGTCCCACATTGTCTGTTGGAAGGGTAATGTTCAGGTTTGGTTCTTCTAATTCAATGCTTTTATAATATTTTGTGCCTTTGTCAAGGTTTACAATCTCGACTGTCAGGTTTCCTGCAGCATCTTCAGGCAATGTCAATTGCATGTTGCAGAGTTCATTCTGCTTTACGCTTGTAGGATAGTCTCCCCTTACGACCACTTCAAAATCGTTATAGAATGTATTTTCCGCATATTTCTCGTTTCCAGCATAGCTGGCTGTAATTCTATGTGTTCCAGGGGCCAAATCACTTACATTGACTATATAACGGCTACCGTAATAAGTTGATTCGACTTCATTGCCGTCGATGGAGATATTCAGATTGATTTTTGGGGATATGATATTATAGTAGTTCTCCTTTCCGTAGATGTATTTGAAACTGTCCACATCAGAGTAGTATTCTCCCTTGAATGTGACGTAATTTCTGATATGGTCGGTAACGTTTACGGTTGCCTTTTTTGTTTTGTTGAGGTAGGCGCTTGTAAAGATCACTTCAATATCATATTGCTTGTTCAATTCCAATTGATTCAGGTTATATTGGAAGTAAATGTCTGTGATTTTGCTTTTATCATAGACTGTTTTGTTGTTTATTCTTATAATTAGCCTTCCATTTATGATTTGGGATTCTGATTTAATCAGAATGTAGTCATCATCGCCCAATATGACTTCTTCCGGAATGGTTATCAGGAGTTCTGTGAATTCGCGTATTTTGGTTTTGCTTGCAGGGTAGAAGTAGTCATCGCCGGAATAGGTTATGGTGTAGTTGTATGTTCCCACTTCATAATATTCCTCATAAAAATATGGCTCTGACAGGAATTTCTGGGCATCCCATGTGCCGATGAGCCTGTTGTTTACATAGAAGCTGAAATTGCCCGTAAGGCCTTCAGGTGCATTGAGGATACAAAAACTAGACCCTATTAACTCATGATCCCATGGCGGGCCGTATAGCTCTTCACTCTCTTCCTCAGTGAAATCCAGATTCCAGTGCGGATTTTCCCTTAAGACAGTGATATTGTACTGCTTTTGTGTGTCATTGGAGTTTATGCAGATGCTGTGCCTTCCTGTTGAGAGGTTTTCAATCGGAATCGATGTTTTTCCCGGATTCACTGTTGAGTTATATGTGACAGCACCGCTAATGTCTATTTGGGATGCTTCGTTTGTCTCGATGGTAATGTTATAGTTCCCATCCTTCCAGATCTTTGCCGGAACCCGGATATCTGGGCTGTAGGTAGTGTTTTCGGTAACATTTTCATCTGCACACGCCGTGCTGAGCGTCAATAATGTTAAGATGAAAATGATAATCAAAATAGTTTTTCCATATTTCATTCTATCTCCCTTAAAATGTTATATTATATAGGTCTGAATGAAATGATATATATTGTTTTAGACGGTCCGGATTTGATGAAAAATCAAATAAGCCTATAAAATTTTATAGACTCTAAAAAAATAAGTAAAATAAGGAATTGATCCTTATTTTTTGACTTTTGCGGTTTTTTTGACTGTTACCTTCAGGTATGTTGCTTGGTATTTGATTTTTTTGCCTACCTTGAGTTTTTTGAGAACTGATTTTTTGATTGTCACTTTTGCTATTCCGTATTTGTTGGTTTTTGCCTTGTAGGTTTTTCCGTTGAACTTGAAGGTTACTTTTGCGTTTTTGATTGCTTTTTTGCCTTTTTTAAGGGTTGCTGTCAATATCAGTTTTTTGGCTGACTTTTTGACCTTGACGGCTTTAAGGGATAGGACTTTCTTGACTTTCAAGGTTTTTGTAACAGTTGTTCCGTGGTATGTCGCTTTGATTTTGTATGTGCCCGGTGTGATTGTGTTTGGTATTTTGAGTTTGGCAATTCCGTTTTTGTTGGTTTTCACCTTAAAGGTTTTTTTGCCTATTTTGATGGTCACGACCTGGCCTGCTCCAACCACTTTTCCGTAATCTCCCCAGATTTTTAGGGAGTATGTTTTTGAGTCGCTGTAGTACATGTTTATGTTTTTGCCGCCGGTCAATTTTGATTTGATTGGATTTATATAAAAGCTTAAATCCGCCTCATCAATATATTTTCCTTTTTCATAAAGCACGCCGACCAAATATCCGTCTGAGTAATCTCCAATATCCAGGTTTTTAAGTGATATTTTAGCTTCACTTCCGTTAAACCTAACTGAGGCATAGTAATCACCAGAAAAGCTTTGAAGTAGAAGGTATCCGTCAGTAATATTGTTGCAGTTAAGGGTGATGTATTCGTCCTCGCCCCATGTCATTTCATTAGGACAGGTCAAATGCAGTCTGACATACATTTTGTCGGTAAAATCTTCAACGTAATAATTTCCTTTAAATGATGCCTTATAATCATAGCTGCTTATTTCGGAGTTTGGAAGGGGCATTTTCGCTAATCCTTTGCTCATTTCGGTTGTGTTGTATAATTGGTATCTGCCGTTTTCATCTTTGATGTAGAGTGTGAGATTTCCCGCACCGTCTTCAGGCAATGTCAATGTTACAAAGTCGGTTTCCCCATAGTATAGCCAGTATGGAGCTTTAATTTGTGAAAATACGCTAAATGTCTCATTAAAAGATTTTTGTGGATATTTGCTGTCTCCAGGATAGTCTGCAACAAGAAGATGTTTGCCGGGGGCTAATTTTGGAAGGTCTATATAGTAATATCCGTCTTCATCCAGGTCTTTAGGTGAAACATTTTCTATAATTTTCCCGTCAATTGATATGGTAATTTCATTGGCCAGGTCTGTCGGTGCAGTCAAATCAAAGTCATATGTTTCTTCAAAATCATATGTGTCAGTGCGTAAGTAAATCATGTATGTTGGGGTAACGTTAAATGTTTTATTGATTTTGCCGTATTTTCCAGAGTAGATTACCTCAACGTTCTGATTTTTGTATTCATTTAATTTGATTGTAATTTGATTGTAGTCTTCCCAGTCATCAGGGGTAATTTTAACGGTTTTGAATAATTTTCCATCAACATTAACGGTAATTGTTCCTTTATCATTATTTGAAGTAGTAACAATAATCCTTTCATTTGTTTCGCTCATCTGGATGGTTACATTTTTTATTTCAAAGGTTTTGGTTTTGTTGATTGGTTGAAGATAGCCGTCTCCGGAGTATGCGAGTGTAAGCGTATGATTTCCTAAACCTATTGATTCGGGATCAATTTGGAAGGGGTATTCAAATAAATCATAGATGTGTTTAGAAGAATACTGTTCATTGTCAATGTATAATATTAAATCTCCTTCAATGATGCCGGGTAGGGTTTTCACAATCACATCTTCGAAGATGTAATAAAATTTACTGATTTCATCTGGAAAATCAAGTTCCAGTTCCCAATTTGGACTTTCGCTTGATAATGTTGTGTTAAACTTCCAATTATAAATTGGAGTGTTATTTTCAAAGTATACTGCTTCTAGCTGGTAATCCCCTTCACTTAAGTTTTCAATTGGAATCACTGCTGTTCCGTTGGTGACAGAAATATTGTCATTTATCATGCCGTTTAACTGCAAAATTCCATTGAAATATTCCGGAGCAGTGAATGTAAGATTATAGGTTTCCTGGTTATAAATTTTAGAAGGTAGTTTTAAGTTAGGCAGGACTGTCATTGTGTAATTTAGTTGTGCATAATTGCTTATCACATTTACATCATATGTTCCAGGTGTTAAATTGTTGAGCGAAATGCTTGCGCTTCCATTAACGATTGGGGTTTGGTATTTCTTATCATTAATTAATGCAGTTAAGTTGCCGGTTAATGTATTTGGAATCTTTAAACTTATATTTTGGTCATCGTTGTATGCAATTGTTTTAGGGGCAGTTAGGTTCGGTTTGACGTTGATTGTTTTTATGGCTGTCTTTTGTGGAAGATTTTTGTCTTTATAGGTGCATTTTATGATATTTTCACCTAAATCAAAATCAGACAATGTCATATGTCCATTACCATATATGAGGGGAGTATAGTATGTTCTATTGTTTAATTCAATTGTTAAATTTGAATTTGCATTTTCTGGAAGGTTGAATGAAAAATCAAGACTTTCACCATAAGTGATATTGTCATTTTCATAGTCATTGGTAATTGAAAATAAGTAGCTCACGTTAAATAATCCTGATTTGGTAAAACCTTTCTGGTTTCCTTTTGAATATGTAACCTGATAAGCGTGTTTCTTATAGGATAATTCATCTAAGCCGACTGTAATGTAAAATTCTCCTGTATCCCAATCTTCTTCAAGAATGTCGCTGTTTATTGCGTGATTCAGGTAGGTTTTACCGTCGATTACAATCTTGATGTTGCCTGTGACTCCGTCTGCAATGTAAATTTTGATTGAATTTCCATAGTTGTTGTCTATTTCAACTTCATCCGGCACATCAACGATTACAGGCACATAATTGAATGAAGATGTTTTTATAAATCCTTCGTATTTTTCATCGCCGCTGTATTTGATTTCGGCAGTATGGTTTCCGAAAGCCAGTTTTTTGGCGTCAATGGAATATCTGTTTCCTTTTGGGTACACGTATTTATTGTACTTTTCATTTCCATCAATTGACATTGAAATGTTTCCGGAAGCATCTTTTGGAAGGTCTCTTAATTCCATTCCGTTATCAAAGCTTGTGCAGTTTCCTTCGGGTATTTCAATCCAATGAGTATAATCCGATGTTTTTATAATTTCCTGTGTTGTGTTGTCTTGCACAGTAACATTTTCATCTGCACTGGCTGCGCCGATGCTTAAAAGGCACAGCAAAATCAAGACAATGATAGTTAATCTTTTAAGATTCATGTTTCCTCCAAATATTTTTTTTGTTTAGTATGATAATTGTGTATATTCGTCTTCTAATATAAAATTTTTTTTAAATTTAAAGTGGCTATTTTAACTGAATCTCTTTTTTAAGAATTATTTTGATTAAACAGGAAGTTTAATGGTTTTATTTTGTTGAGTAACTTTTAAATATTTAATAAATTTTATATATTATCAATGAACTTTTTTTTAAATTATTGGGTGGTTAATTGAACATGGCTGAAAAGAGATTTGAATTCGCAATTGTAATGGCAATTTACAATACTGGAGATTATTTAAATCAGGCCATCGATTCAATAGTTAACCAGACCATAGGATTTGAGGATAATGTTCAGCTGATTTTGGTTAATGACGGCAGCGAAGACAACTGCGGTGAAATCTGTCTGGGCTATCAGGAAAGATTTCCCGACAACATTGTTGTTTTGAATCAGGAAAATGCCGGGCAGGCTGCGGCTCGAAACAATGGATTTGAACACGTTAATGCAAAGTATGTGAATTTTGCAGACAGCGACGATTTTTTTTCATTGAATGCCCTGGAGGAAGTTTACGGGTTTTTTGAAGAGCATTTTGATGAAACTGATGTGGTCTCCATTCCGATTACATTTTTCGGGCGTTTGAACGGGGGGCACATGCTGAACGGAAAGTTCAGCGAAACCAGAGTAATCGATTTGAACGCTGAACCGGATAACCCGCAGCTTCACACCAATTCAGCCTTCATAAAATCGGATGTCTTCTCCAAATATGAGTTTCCGACAAATGTTGTATCATCAGAAGACGTGATTGTTTTAACAAAAATATTACTTGAAAAGCCATTTTTAGGCGTAGTAAACACTACAGAATACTTTTTGCGAAAGCGTATCGATGAATCATCAACAATAGATAATGTCAGCACTCAAAGGGAGTTTTTCACAGATAAGCTGAAGGATTACTATCTCTACCTGTTCAATTATGCCAAGGAGAATAAGGGCGATGTCCCAAAGTTTGTTCAGTACAGTCTGGTCTATGACCTGCAATGGGTGGTTCGTGAAGACTTATCGATTTTAAACCCTCAGGAAGTTGAGGAGTTTTACAATGATTTATACGATGTTCTGGATTTCATCGATTTGGATGTGATATTATATTCAACCAACTTCACAGATGAAAGGTTCAGACAATTCTTGGCTTATCTCAAAACTGGCGATTTACATACTGAAGTTGCAGATGGCGATGTATTAATCAAAATTGGGGATTATATGCCAAGTGCACTTGGATCTCATAGGATATGGTTTGATATTGTTGATATTCGCGATGATAAGTTAAGGTTATCCGGATTTTTAAACAGCATAATCGATTACAGGTATTTGTCCATTCAAGCCATCAAGTATGTCGATGATGCGGAAGTGGACCGCTTTGATGCAACACAGGTAAAATATACTGCACGTCCTGACGTCTACTTTTTGGATAAGCTATTCCAGTATAAGTTCAATTTCGATGTTGAAGTGCCCCTTAAAAAAGGGGAAATATCTAAAGTCAAGCTTCAGGTCACATATCACAGGGATGCCGACAATAGGAATTTTGACTCTGAAAATATTGTTGAGCTTTTCCTGCGAACGGCGTTCACAACAAATGTTAAAATTTCTGAATTGAGCAAATACAAAATATCTGAGGAAAACATCCTTTATTACAACAATTATGCATTCAATGTCATTCCAAATTCATTCAAGTCACATGTCAAACGGGAAATGGACAGCATAGATTTGTTGAAAAGTCAATTTGACAATTTGGATTATATTCAAAATGAATATGGCTTGTCCGGCGATGATTTGAATGAAATTATTAAATTAAAGCAGTATTATTTGGCCACATTACCTTATTGGAGAGGCAAAACAGTTTATCTTTTCCAGGACAGAATTGATGAAGCGGATGATAACGCTTATCATTTATTTAAGTATGCTGCCCGTCAAAAAGATAAGATTAAAAAATATTTTGTCGTTTCACGTGAAAGCAAACGATTTAAGGAGTTGTCTAAAATAGGCAATGTTGTGGAGTTCGGATCCAAAAAGCATAAGCTATTGATGCTGCATGCGGATAAGATTATCACAACACACCCCTATGACAGCGTGATAAATCCGTTTTATGAGGATGTTGACTTAAGGCCTTTGATTTCAGGATTGCTCAATTATAAAATCTACTGGCTCCAGCATGGCGTAACGAAGGATAACATTTCCTCATGGATGTATAAATATGAAAAGGATCTCTCATTGATTGTTACGGTATCTGATTTGGAATCAGAATCTTTTCTGGAGGAAGGATATGGTTATGACAAATCAATAATTCAAAATCTCGGTTTTCCTCGCTTTGATAATTTGGAAAAGAATAATCAAAAGCAAATTCTGATTATTCCAACATGGAGGAAGTATCTAAGGGGAGATAAACGGACTTTCTTGGAGTCAGAGTATTTCACTAATCTAAATTCATTGTTAAATAATCCGGATTTAGTTAGGGATGATTATAAAGTTGCTTTCAAGCCGCATCCTGAATTAATTAAGAATATTGGCGAAAGCGATGAGAGATTCATTGATTTATTTGACATTCCGGATAATGTCCATTTGGCCATTGACGAATCCTATCAGGATTTGCTCAACAATTCCTCTGTTTTAATCACTGATTATTCATCTGTGTTCTTTGATTTTGCTTATCTTAAAAAACCGGTGATTTACTATCATCCAAATGATGACTATCACTACGAAAAAAGCTATTTTGACTATAACACCATGGGCTTTGGAGATATCGTTAAAACAGAAAGTGATTTAATTGATAAATTGGATGACTATATCAAAAACGATTGTGAAATGGAAGATGAGTATAAAAAACGGGTAGATGAATTTTTCACATATACTGATAAGAACAATTCAAAAAGAGTTTACGATTGGATTAAAAAAAATTAAAAAAATAACTGTCCGGTTGGACAGTTAAAGTTATTTGATGGTTATAAATACTTTTTACAGCACTATCCCCATCTTATTTGATTTTTACCTTTAGGTGAAACTTTGTTTCCTGAAACTTTTTTACTTGCGCCACTTCCCCAAACGGCAAAACCAGCAACGGCTGTGTTTTTGGTAAATGTGTTTTTGGTAATTGTTGCAGATTTTCCGGAAATTCTGATTGCTCCGCCAACCGCTTTTTTACCCGCTTTGTTTGAAGTGAACTTGTTTGATGTAACAGTTATTTTTGTTCCTTCAAGATAGCCTGCACCACCTGATTGCTTTGCAGTGTTTTTGGTAAATGTATTTTTGGTAAGCTTTCCATAATTGCCTTTGAGTTGGATTGCTCCACCCATTTTACCGGAACAGGATGAGAATTTATTTGAGGTAAATGTTGCGGATTTACCGGTTAAATAAATTGCACCACCATTTTGTGTTGCTTTACAGCTGGTGAATGTATTTGAAGTAATTTTCGCTTTTGCACCGGAGTAGTATATTGCTCCACCACTTGTTTTAGCGGAAGAACTGGTTATTGTGTTTTTAGTGATTAGATTGCTGTTACCTTTAATGTTTAAGGTTCCTCCAGCTCCTTTTGTCGCTTTATTGCTTTTGAAAGTGTTGCCGGAAATTGTAGCCCCACTTCCTGCAAGGTAAATCGCACCTCCACTTTTAGCGGAGTTTGATGTGAATTTATTATTGGTTATTTTACCGGTTTTTGAGGTTGCTCCATTCCATCTGATTGCACCACCAAGACTTGCAGCAGTATTTTTGGAAAATGTATTTTTTGTAATTGTACAGGACTGACCGTTGATGCTTATTGCACCACCATAACTTCCTTGTTTTGATCCACTTGCTTTGTTTGATGTGAAGGTGTTTGCGGAAATGACGTTGTTTTTACCTTTGGTGGCTACTTTAGCACCTTCGATATCGATTGCTCCACCGTCACGACCAGCAACATTGCTTGTGAACTTGTTACTTGAAATAGTGTAGTAATGACCTAAAGCATTGATAGCACCACCAAGAGCTTCAGTTGCCTTATTGTATTTGAAAACATTTTTTGAGATTGTATGGTGATTTCCTTCAATACGAATTGCCCCACCGCTCATTTTAGCAGTATTGCTTGTAAATGTGCTGCCTGTTATTGTACAATAATTGCTTGAGGCAATGTAGATTGCACCACCGATGTTTCCAGTTGTAGCCTGATTGTTTGTAAATATACAATTTTCAATTTGAAGTTTATTGGATCCGCTTCTTGCAAAAATTGCTCCTCCAGTATCCGCTTTACCATTTTGGAAAGTAATGTTTTTCAGAATCACATTTGGAACACCATTCGGATAATTCTGTATTGCCAAAATTCTACTTTTAGTTTTCCCGTCTAAAATGCAGCCATTACCGATAATTGTAACAGCTTTTCGGATTGTTATTTCCTTACCTGTTGAATAATAATCGCGTGTAAGTTCAATTACAGCACCTGCACTTGCAGCATCAAGCAATTTTTGCAATTCTGAGAATGTTTGTGTTTTTCCTTTAACAAATGGTTCAGGTTCTGCAGGAGTATTGTTCTGTGGTTCTGTTGTATTTGTTTCTGTTATGTTGGTGTTTTCAGTAGTGTTGGTGTTTGTTTCATTTGTTTGTTCTGTTTGATTATCATCAGTCTGATTGTCTATTTCATTCGTATTTTCATCAGTTTGATTATCTTCTGTTGGAGTTTCAGTATTGTTTCCAACATTATTATCTATATCATTCTGGTCGTTGTTCGTATCATCACCAGAATTATCAGTTTCATCTACCTTTAAAATTTCATTAGGATTGTCATCTATTGAATCAACAAGGCTCGCATCATCATTTGCCGAAACAGCCCCTAATGTGATAAATAGAATAATCAATAATGAAATAATTTTCACATTAATCTTCATAAATTCACCAAATTTGTTCGTGTATAGTAGTATTTAAGTGATACTTAATATATAATATCTCTTTTAATTTGGCGATTTTTTTAAAAAAAAGGATATTTGGGATATTATTTAATATCCAATTTTGACATTATCAAATTCAATTTATTTTCTAATGCATTCATTCTGCCTTCAAGATTTTTCCCACTTTCCGGTTTTTTGGCAACAAGATAGCTGTCCTGCCAGGTGTGGGCGTCAAAATCGGTTCCAGCTTTCAATACTTCAAAATTGATGTATTTGGCCATTGCTTTCATGCCGTCTTCGTTGAATCTGTAGCAGTCATACGGGTTTCTGTGAACCGGTCCTGAACTGGGAACAATAAGGCAGAATAATCCTCCCGGTTTTAAAATTCTGTTAATCTGTTCTAATGTGAGCCAAAAAAATTCAATATGCTCAAAAGCCTGGCCGGATACAACCACATCATAAGTTTTGTCTTTTATTTCTTTCCAGTTATATGGATCTTTAACGACAATATCCACGTTGTTTCCTTCTTTTAAATCAAGCCCGTGATATGTCCATCTTTTTTCATTCAATATCAAACCGTAATTGTAATCTCCATTTTTGTCAAATGATCCGATATCGAGGATTTTCAATTTATCGTCTGGATTCAAATAATCTTGCTTAAAGCGTTTCATTTTATTATATGAACTTCTATGCATTTTTTCACTCATTGATTTTATCTAATATTTTGCTTTTTGAAAATACATTGCGAAATTTGTTTTTTCTTTCTAATTCATCGAGCAATTCAATATTTAAGATTGTCAATTTTTTGTTTTGGTTTTTAAAGTAGTCATTTTCTGAATTCAGCCTATCGATTTCAATTTTATTTTTATTTATAATCGAAATGCATTCCTTAAGTTCGCTACCTAATGTTTCCAATGCATTGCTGTAAAAGTCATTCATCAAGTCAAACTCCTCATGATTGTTTGAGATGACTGCATTATTGAATATGAATTTATGATTTTCGGTTAATAATTCTTCAAATTCAGTATTTTTAAGACTTTCAAAGTCTTTTTTCAGCTCTTTAAAGAATTCTTCTTTGAACTGTTCTTGAATTTGATTATATCTGTCAATTATCCATGTTATTTTCAGGTTATATAATTTGTTTTTGTAGTTGTCAAGCTCACCATGCTTAATGAACAATTGAATAATGTCATTTACCACTCCTATGATATTTATGTGTCCCTTATCGCCTGATGCGGTTAAAGAATCATTATATCGTTTTCTGGTGTAGTAAAATTTGTCTATAAATAGGATTCTTTCAGCTTGAAATATTATGTCCCAAAAAAATTGATTATCATGGAATTTGGAGTTTTCTCTGAATTGGGCGCCGCTGTTTTTTATGAACTCTGAGTTGTAGAATTTGCACCACGGACTTACATTAAAGTCAAACAGCAAGTTTCCAATGTCTTTATAACTGAAAACATTGTCTTCCACAAGATTTGAAATTGAGGTCATGTTCTGGTATTCTGTTTCAAAGAAATGGTCCTTTTCAACACCGTAATTAATTGCTTTGAAAACTAAAAAATCAAGGTTTTTTTCTTCAGCTATTTTGCAAAAGTCTTCAAAGGCATTTAAATCCAAAGTATCATCAGCATCCATGCAAAATAGATAATCGCCGGTTATTTGTGTCAAACCATAATTTCTGGCGTTTCCGCCGCCCTGATGGTCGAGTGAAAATACTTTAACTCTATCGTCTTTGCTTGCAAAATCATTTAAAATGCTTAAAGAATCATCGGTTGAGCCATCATCAACACAAATTAATTCCAAGTCATCTAATGTCTGATTTAAAATGGAATTAACTGATTCATCTAAAAATCTACCGGCATTATATACTGGCATCACGACAGATACTTTAGTCATTTATATCAACTCTTTCGGTCTGCATTGTACAACAGTATCCCCTAAAAATGGCCAAGGCTGTTCTTTTACAACATTGAACTCGTAATCAAGGCCTAAATCGTCAATCCATGGAATGATTTCAAAAAAGTCAGTCACTTTGTGGTAGATGCTTATTGTCAATATTGGCCTTTGGGTTTTTATTGTGTCCAGGGCACCTTCCAGAAGATCCCTTTCGGCACCTTCAACATCAATTGTAATATAACCGACATCCAAGTTGTTATCTTCAACAAACTTGTCAACAGTAATTTCTTCAACTTTAAGCTCTTCATCAAATTCTCTTGCATTTGGATTGCTTGTGATTCCCTGAACGTTGTTTCCTGCCAGGTATAATGTCCTCTCGCCATTGATGTTTCCCAAGGATTTTTTAACTGGAATGATGTTTTTGATGTCATTCGCTGCAATGTTTTTCTTCAAACCTTCAAAGGAATCGTCGAAAGGTTCAAAAGCATAAATGTTTTTGTCTGTGAATTTTGCTAGTGGAATTGATGTATCTCCTGTGAATGCCCCTGCATCTATGATGTCTTTGTCCTTAAGGAATTTTTTGTCATTATCAGTCAGATTCAAGTCAATGAATGGATGCAGGTTATATCTTCCGTAATATGTGTATCCTCCAATCATGTTCGGACCGGAATTTTCCTGTCTAAATTTCAGGAATTTCTCTTGATCTTTTAATTCATAATGGAAATAAAGTGAATTCATTTTAATGACATTAACGGCTAATGCCCTTAAAAGCAGCCATTTAAACCTGTTTTTGGAGGTGTGGTTTAATCTGGATGTAACATCCATAAACTTTTCTTCAAAACCGTCTTTAAAATAATATTCAATGTAATTCCAATTGCAGAATCCTCCTGCGACTGGATACTTTTCCAAAAAGTCCTCGCGAAGAGTTGTTTCTTTTTCTTTTTTTATTTCTTCAAGTTCCTTTTCGAGCTCCTCAACTCTTTTTTCCAAGGATTCATTTTTTTCTTTGTAATAGTTGTAGGAATTACTTTTGGATAATATTCTTTCTTGCAAACTCATAATAATCCCAAGTTCAATCTTTCAAATTTAAAATTGCATTGTAAACTCTTTCACAATTATTTTTGTCTTTATATTTAAAAAAAGTATTTACTCTGTTTTTATATTCCTCTTTCATTTGGCAGTTGTTTTCAAGGTAATCTTCAATGATTTCAACTAATTCTTCTTCGCTTGGAATGACTTCTCCGAAACCCATGGTTCTGTATTTGAAATAGCCTTCCTCAAAGTTGTAGTCATTTCCATATTGGTAGTAGATAACTGGCTTTTCCATATATGCGAAGTCAAATGCCACTGATGAGTAATCCGTGATCATCAAATCAGAATTTTTGAATAATTCTTGATATGTTGTGTTTTCATCGATTTCGATGTAATTGTTGGTGTTGAATAGATGAATGTATTCATAGACTCTAGGATGGGGCTTGAAAATGATTTTGTAGTTGTATTTTTTAGCCATTTCAGTTAAATGTTCATTGTTGATTAACGAATTGATTTTTTGGAAGTATTCGGATTCCTTGATTTGATCTTCAGAGGCATAAAGCAATTTTTTCCTCCAGGAGGGCATAATAATGATTTGTTTTGAAGTTTGACTTTTTTCCAGATTGTCAAATCTTGGAAAACCAAGAACCTGAATGATTTCTTCTTTATAGTTATAGCCTGGGTCCATGAATGATTTTTTCTCATCATCAGAAACCGCAACGATAAGTTTTAAGTTCTTTTCAAATTTCTTAAGCCAGGAGGAGACATTGTCCTTGGTAACTCCATGCTGCAGGAATATCTTATCGGCATTGTTTAATCCGGCATATGATTTTTCGGTTTTGTTGATGAATGGGTTCAATATTTCATCATCAGGGTGTGATGAGATGATTTTTTCTCCAAACAAATACATTAATCTGTGCTTGAATGAATCAAAAGCTATTAAATTTTTCAAATTTGAAAGTCTTTTATAGTCATTCGAATCTTTATTCAAGATGAAATATTTTGTGATATTGTCGTTTTTGGTTAGTGCATGCTTGTATAAATGTTCTGCATTGTCATCGGCAGCTTCAATTTTGTCCATAAAAAGCCAAATTCTTTTATTTCTATAAAATGGATATAATATTAAATATGTTAGTCTTGTAAGAAAGACGGATGAGTAATATTGCTCATGCCTTTTCAGTATTCTAAGTAAAATTGGAGCTTCCGCCCTAATCATTTTCGGATAGGAATACTTGGAAATCTTAAAGGTCCTTCCTTTTAAAATTAGAAAATGATTGTTTGAGATGCTGTAGTTGCTTAAGGTTGAAAGCCTTGCATAATATGAAAAATCGATTGGAAGTGACCAAACAGAATCCTTTGTTGAGTTTTCACCAATAAATCTGGTTCTTATGTCAATTGAACAGCCATCTTCGATTGGAATTTCACAGTCAAAATTGTATCTGTCTTCCAAAGTGCATCCTAAGAAGTGCTTGGCGGTATTTTGATAATAGACTCTTTTTGCTTTATATGTTTCTTTAGAGTTTTTGATAATTTCAATTTCAATGTCTTCGTCATTGAAAAAGGACATTAAATAACCTGATAGGTAAAAGGTGGTTCCTTTTATTTCACAGATGTCAATCCAAATTTTGTGAATGTCAAGCTGGTCGATTTCTTTGGTGCCTGAAAATACCTGGGCGATTTTGCCGTCATAATCCGAATGGATATCTTGGCAGGTTACAACTCCATTTAAATCAACATTAACGTCCGAGTATTTGAGTGCAAGAAGGTGGTGTGCAATGTTTAATTTATCTTCCTTTAAAGATAATATGACATCATCATCCAAATGGTTTAGGATATCTTTGATAGCTACATAAACTTCCTTAATTTCATCAATTTCTAAAACATCACTGGCATCGTCTAGATTGAACATCCATTGAATGTCGTAAACGATGAGATATTGGATAAATTCGGGAACTTCCCCATATTTGTTTATGGAATAATTGATTAGCTCTTTGAAATAATTGTTTAATCTATCTAAATAGTATTCTTTTTTATAATTCGCCTTATCCAATGTGGAAGTGTTGTTGTCCCTTTTCCTGTAGTAATATTTGGCATTGGTTATTATGCCATATTGAGGATTGTCGATTAACATTTTGTTAATCATTAGAGTGTCTTCCGATGAAATCAAGTCAGTTGCAAATTGATATTTTTCAAATAGTTCTCTTTTAAAAAAGCTTGAATTTGCATGAAGCTGAATATTGTCCCAATCCTTTTGCAAATCAACAACTTTGTCCTTGTCAAATTTATAGTTTAATGGATGATTTCCTTCCTGAGCATCAAAAAATATCAATGGAACAGTAATGAAGGGGATTTCCGGGTGTTTTTCATAAAAGTTCAAGACATTTTCAAAGGTGTTTTTTGAAAATTTGTCATCGCTATCCAGGAAATTGATGTATTTTCCTTTTGCGTATTTTAATCCGTGGTTTCTAGCAGGGCCTTGGCCTTGGTTTTCCTGATAGATGTAGGTGATGTTATTTGGATATAACTCAAGGTATTTCTGGCAGATTCTTTTGGTGTTGTCAGTACTGCCGTCATCAACTAAAATAACTTCAATATTTTTTTCAAATTCTAATGTTTGGTTTAAAACGGAGTTTATTGTTTCAGTAAGATAGTTTTCACAGTTATAACAAGCTACAACAACTGTAAACTGTTTTTTATCTGCAAATGCTTTTTCACTCATTTTATTACCCAATATTAAACTTATTTTTTAGAATCTTCAATAGTATTGTATAATTTAGCATTTTTCTTAATAAATGAATTTAATCTTTTTTCAATAAAATCAATTGAATTATTTTTGGCTCTGCTTTTTTCACGATATTTATAGGTTATTTCTGGAGTAAACGCATCTGAATTCATAATATCATTTTTTGTTTGCTTACAAATTAGTTGAAGCGTTTTTCCTTCAATAGATTTATGATTTCCAACTAGTTGATTAGAAAAGTTATTCAGTTCTTTATATTTTTGATTTTTATGCTTTAAAAAATGTTCAGATGAAAATAGTTCTGAAAGTTCATCTTCACCAAATTTTGATTTGTTCAGTTTTACTATAAAGAAATTAAAATGATTTTTTGTAAAATAAAGTTTCCTAGGTAAGTTATCAATAGCATACTTTTCAAGCAAATCAAAAACCATGGAATCTGATTCTAAAATATCAAATATGAATTTTCGGGATATATCAAAGCATTGCTTAAAATATTTTTCAACATTAAATATTTGAACTATTATGGAAATTTTATACATTATCATCACTAGGCATTTCGAATCTGCTCTTCAAATTCTTTATAATCTTTGGAATTTAAGCCAGCATTAAAAATTTTAATTGATTTTTCATCTAAAATATCAAAAATTCCTTCGTTTTCATATTCTTCTTTTTTATTTAAACAATCTTCTTTTATTTTTTCAAAAAATTGTTGTTTATAATGTTCTGTTGTTTGCATGAATAGAAGTTTTATAAACATATATTTCCTTGAATAAATTGTAAATCGATAATCTTCATAAAAATCATATTTTTTTGCTAAATCTACGATTTGATTTCTAATTTCTATAATATCTGGGAAATTTCGACCGAC
>JAUNXN010000004.1:19216-34152 GCA_030539795.1 Methanobrevibacter sp. | reverse complement strand
CAGGCTAATGCTACTCAGTTGAAGGATGAGCTTGATATTGCTCAGGCTAATGCTACTCAGTTGAAGGATGAGCTTGATAATGTTTCTGGTCAGTTGGTTGATGCTCAGGCTAATGCTACTCAGTTGAAGGATGAGCTTGCGGAACTTAATCAGACTATAGCTGGTAAGGATGCTGAGATTAGTAATTTGACTGATGTTGTTGCTGGTAAGGATGCTGAGATTGCTGCTCTTAATGATACTGTGATTGCTCAAAACAGTACTATTGAGTCTCAGGCTAAAGAGATTAGTAGTCTTAATGATACTGTGATTGCTCAAAACAGTACTATTGAGAATCAAAAAGAGCAAATTAGTAATCTTACTCATAAAAAGGACACAACATTAGTTGTTGATCAGACTTTCACTCGTGTTGCAGTTGATTACAATGCCGGTGAAAGAGGTGGAATGTTTTACGCAATCTTAAAAGACAGTGAAGGTAATGTTTTAGCAAATAAAACTGTTCAAATTGCTATAAATGGTAAAATCTATAATAAGACTACTGATGATGAGGGAAAAGCTGGAATACAAGTAAACTTCGCAAAAGCTAACACATACTCATATGCCGTATCCTTCCAAGGTGATGACACATACAACGCAGCACCTATTGCATCATCAAAATTAACAGTCACCAAAAAGAAAACCACCATAAAAGCATCCAACAAAGTTTTCAAAGCTACAAAAACCAAAAAGATTAGTGTAAAACTTAAGACTGTTAAAAACCAGTATGATAATAAAACATACTTAAAATCTGGTAAAAAAGTAACACTTAAAGTAAATGGTAAAACATACACCGCCAAAATCAACAAAAAAGGCATAGCCAAATTTACCATAAAAATAACCAAAAAAGGTAAATACACAGCTAAGATTAAATTTGCAGGCGACAAAACCTACAAAGCATCTAGCAAAACAATAAAAATAAGAATTAAATAAAACGGAAAGTAAATCATTTACTTTTCAATTTTTTTTCTTTTTTTTATTAAAATTTAAATTTTTATCTTTTCACGTTATTTTCACTGTTACTAATTTTTTACTAAATTAATAGGGTACTAGCGCCCTATTTATATTAATACACTTTTAGAAATCCATTCAGGAAACGGAGTATGGTTTCTTCAAGTGTAAATTCATAAAAAAGAGGAGTTGATTTTTTATGGATATTAAATGTCTCATCTTAATGTTATTTGTTTTATTTTTAAGTATAGGTATTGTTTCTGCAAATGAAATAGTTGACGATGTCAATGTTACTTCAATAAGGGTTGAATCTCCAATTGAAGTAATGGATGATATTGATGATATTAATGTAGACAATTTTGAAGATTCAGATGTTCTTCAAGTTTCTTCTCAGGATTCACTTCAAAGTAGTGAAAATGATGTCATTGTTGTAAATAACTGGGAAGAACTACAATATTATTGTGCTCAGACAGATAAAGATTATACTTTAAAATTAAAAGAGAATACTAATTTTTACCCGGATAATCCTTCTAGTTCTAGTTGCCAGATTAGAATTAAGAATAATGTGAAAATTATAGGAAGTGAGGATTCCTGGATTGGAGATTCTTCAAAAGAACCACGAGCACTTATGCATCTTGCAATTAGTGTTGGAGATGATACTAAAGTTGGCCTTACTTTGGAAAATATAACTTTTAAATGGATTAAAGTTGCAGGGGGGTTTAATTTAGCTGATGGCCGTTTTATTTATATCGGTGGGAAAAAAGATAGTATAATAAAAAATTGTCGTTTTTATGATATGGATATAAAACAAGGGCATTCATGTATTGTTCATTTAGGTAAAGGAACAGCAACATTAGATAATTGTAGTTTTATTAATTGTACTAATGGTTATGGGTGTCTTAGTGTTTATAATCAAAATGGGCATTATGTGAACATGCTTGTTAAAAATTGTTACTTTGAAAATAATTATGCTTCAACTGAACCAGGTTGTATTAATAATTGCGGTAAACTAACGGTTTACAATACTACGTTTGTTAAAAATAGGTCTTTTTGGTGGGCTGGAGCAATCCATACTCATAGCGGCGCTAATTCAACTATTTATGATTCCAAATTCATTGATAATGTTGCTGGATGGAATGGTGGAGCATTATATACTTATAGTTACTTACAAGTTTATAATTCTATTTTTATAGGTAATAATTGTACTACTGATAATGGTGGTGGTGCAATTGGTGCATGTGAATATGGTTCTTGCCCTCATATTTATATTGAAAATTGTTTATTTAAAGATAATGCTAATAATTGTTGGTATCCTGATTCTTTGTCTGATGGTACTGGTCGTGGAGGTGCAATCTCTATTATGGATAGGGGTTCTTTAGAAGTCCGAGATACTACATTTATTGCTAATGCTGCTGCTCAAGGTACTGCAATTTGCGCTATTGATGCTGGAACTTATGGATCACCTGAGGTATATATTATAAATAATTCTTTTATAAATCATACTAGGGTAGGGGATGTATTAAAAATAACAACAAAAGATAAAATTGTTGAAGTTCATGATAACTATTATCTTGGCAATTCAATTGTATTTTCCAATTTAGAACTTACAAAATTAAATGAAGGTAGAGAACAAGCTACTTTTCAAATCACTGCAAGTTTAACTAATCCAAATTGGTATGATGCAGATATCTTAGATAAAACATTGTATGATGTGTATATTAACAATGGATATGCAAAGACTGTAAATACAACTACTTTCAGTATTGATTTTGGTGATTTTGATATTTGTGATGTATATGTGATTCCAACAATTTCCAACAGAAAATCAAATGAAGTTACAGCAACCAGTACCCGTGAATATGTTTTTGTCTCTAAAAACAATGGTAATGACAATAACAATGGAATTTCAAGAGAGACTCCAGTTAACACAATTAAAAGAGCTTTAGAATTAGCAAAAAATTGTCAAAACATTATTCTTTTAGATGGTGATTTCTCAGAAGAAAATATTCAAATTAATTATGATGTTACCATTAAAGGGGAAGGTAATGCTATATTAACTGGAGATACTTCATTTATTTCAAGTTCTAATTTAACATTAAAGAATTTAAAAATCAACAATTTAAGCTCTGATATTTTCATTAAGCAGAACACTAACAGTTTAGTTATTTCAAATTGTATTTTAACTAATAATGCAGGATTACTTGTTCAAAATAATGGATTTACAACAATTTCTAACTCAATCTTGTTAAACAATTCCAATATCATTCAAGGAAACAATAATTATGTTTTAGATTATAATTGGTGGGGTAACTCATTACCAGATTTAAACATTAACAAATATGTTGCTTTAAATCTTACAAGTGATGTTAATGCATTGGAAAATAATCAAAAAGCAAATGTTAAAGCAATATTCTATTTAAATGATGGAACTAAATACACTAAATTACCAGAAATTAATTTAAATATTTCTACAATCAATGCTATTGTAAACCAAAACATTATGGGTATTGATTCCAATGTTGTTTATACTTTAACTGGTTTTAGTGATGGTGTTTTAACTGTTAGTTATAATGATTTTAATTTAAGCAAAACTTTTGAGTTTTTAAAATCCACACTGGCAATATCAATGGCTAGTGAAGATATCATGTTTGGTGATGATTTAACAATAACAATAACTCTTCCAAATGATGCGGAAGGTAATCTTACTGTTAATGTTGGAAACTTATCACAAAACAAAGGCATTGAATCTTCAAAAACAGTTTTCACATTCCAGAACTTAAAAGCAGACACATACACAATCTTTGCTGCATATAATGGAGATAAAAAATACTTGTCAAAAACAGCAACAGCTAATGTTAATGTTAACAAATACCAATCCACAACTAATTTAAACATTAGCACTGTTAATGTTGGTGAAGATGTTATTTTAACAATAACAACTACAGATTCATCTACAGGTAATATTACATTATCAATTAACAATAACACTCAAACATTAGCTTTAAACAATTCCAAAGCAGGTTACACTATTAAAAACATTAAACGGGGTGATTATTTAATCACTGCAGTTTATAATGGTGATGATAAGTATTTATCTAGCTATGATTCTAAATTCATTGAAGTGGATAATTTAAATGCTACAATGACTATACAAACAGATGATATTACATATGGTGATACTGCAATAGTTAAAGTTACTTTAAACAATGATGCTGTTGGGGATGTTATTGTAACCATTGAGGGTATAACAAATTCATCAAAAGTAATTAATGGAAATGCTGAAGTTAGTTTATCTAATTTGGAAGCAGGTGTAAATAAAAACATCACAGTTTTCTATAGTGGTGATGATACCTACTTTAACCTAACTAAATATAGTACTTTCAATATTGCTAAGGCTAATCTAACATTCACTGTTGAATCAGAGGATATTAAGATTGGTCAGTTTGCTGAAATTATCATTAAAGTTCCAGCAAAAACATTAGGTACATTTACAATAGGCAATGATGTTTTAAACATCCCATTATCTGGTGAAATCTCATACATCATTCCTGATTTGGAAATTGGAAACTACACATACACTGCAAATTATAATGGAAATAATTACAATACCGTTTCAAAGACTACATCTTTCAAAGTCAGTGAGTACCCAATTCCCCAATGGGCAAATGAAGGTGGAAATATCCAAAACACTCACAAATCACCATACGAAACAGATACAAATGGTGAAATTGCATTTACAATTCCATTTAACCAAACATTAAGTGGAGAATTAGCAATTGACAGTATTGGCAATGTTTATCTAACCACACAGGAAGGTGTTTATTGCTTTAACCAAACAAACCAGTTATGGTATTTCACATCAACTGCTGCAATGGGTAACCTTTCAGGTATTGCTATTGGTCGTGATGTTATAATTGCTCCTAAATCTGGTGATACGTTATATTTCATCAACCAGGCCTCTGGTGAAAGGTATGGATCTTCAAACATTTATCATGGTTCCAGTTTGTTTGCTCCAGTAATTGATGCAGATGCGACTTTATATATTGCAAGTGAGTATCAAACCACATCTGAAGATTATAAACTCACAATAATACCATATAAGTTATGGGAGAATGGTGGTGATTCAACTTTAATCACAATTGGAAACACACAGCCCTTATGTTCTCCAACTTTAAATGAGAATGTTATTGTAGTTGTCTCAGATAACTATTTGAGGATGATTGATGCAAAAACACTGCAGACCATTTCAATCAAACAAGGTAATTTTTTACCAATCCGCCCGGTTATCGGTGAGGGCAATATTGTTTATGCCGTTTTAAGTGACAGTATTGTTGCATATAATGCCAATGGAGTGCAGGTCTGGAAAACCAAAGTCACAGGAAAAGTCGGAACCAGTCTTGCAATTGATCCTGAACAGGGAGTTTACCACATCAACTCCAAGAAACTATTGTACAGATATGACATCATCGACGGCAAGGAATCTAAAGTGTCCAATATAAAAGTCACATCCGGTCTTTTAATCGGCAGTGACGGAACATTATACTTTGGCTCCAACAACATGTTCTATGCCATAGACAGCGAAGGCAATGTCTTATGGAAATCTGATTTGGCATCTAAAATCATCGGCAACCCAGTAATGGACAACAGCGGATTAATTTATGTCCCAACAGAAAGTGGAATTACTGCATTGACATATGTTCCTTTAAAAGAACCAGATTTAAAAATTCAGGTTGATGATATTGTCAAAGGCCAAACAGTTACTGTAACAGTTACCTGGAACAGCGAGGCAACTGGAACCGTTACATGCAATGTCAATGGTGAGGTGGTAACTGCAAATGCAGATGATGGCAAAATCACAAAAACAATTTCCGGTCTCGATATTGGATACTATGATGTTGACGTATCATACGATGGTGATATGAGATTCCAGTCTACAACTGCAACCAAGACTTTTGTTGTCAGATCAGTTGATGATGTTGCAAACAACATCCAATTTGACGGCAACAGAACTTTCAGCTTTAGCTTGAATAATGCAAAAGGTAATCTAACTGTTAAAGTCAACGATAAATCATATTCAAAAGTTTTAGTAAATGGTAAAGCTACTATTAGTGTGTCTGACTTGACTCCTGGGGAATATGAAGCAATAGCCACTTATTCAGGAGATAATGTATACAATAGTGCAAGCAGGACATTCACTGTATCAGTTCCGAAATTCAATGTAACATTAAACGAGCAGATAACCACGGAAAATATTGTCTCTACAGTTTCAGTAGCACTTCCAAGCGATGCCACAGGTAACCTGACATTGTCCATAGGCACTAAAAAATACACTCAGAAAATTACCAATGGAAAAGCAGTTATTATTGTTGATGACATCCCTGCAGGTAACTACACTGCAACACTCATGTACTCTGGAGACAATAATTACAATGGTGCATCAAAAACTGTCAGCATCAACCCAACCAAAATCCCAGTAACATTGGATGATTCTAATGTGTTTGTAAAGTCAGGCTCTGAGCCGGTAATCTCAATCAAATTGAATTCCAATGCTACAGGCAAGTTTGTCGTTAATGTGGATGGTGAAGAATACACAGCAGACATCACAGATGACATTATCATTAGTAATCTGGAAGTGGGAAACTACACAGGAACACTAACATACAGCGGTGATAGAAAATATGACAAGGCATCTTATGTAATCAGTTTTGAAGTTCTAAACACAACACCTATAGACAACACTACAAATACAACTATAGACAACAGTACTGCTTTGGACAATTCAACAAACACTACTGGCGATAATTCAACTAACACAACAGTTGAAAAAGCAAATCCTACTTTGATTGTCAGTGCAAGCGATGTTAATGTCGGAGAAAATGCAATCGTCAATGTTAAAGCTTCATTTGAAAATGGCAAAGTCACAGTCAACGTTAACAACAAGGATTATGAACTTAACATTAATAGTTGCGAATCCAGCTTAACTATTCAAAATCTGGCTATGGGCAACTACACTGTAATTGTCACATTTGCAGGTGATGACAAGTTCAATCCGACTTCAAATTCAACTAAATTCAACGTTTTAAAAGTTAACATCCCAGTAACTGATGAAACTATAACTTTGCCGGACAGTAATTCAACAAGCTACAGTGTTAATTTGCCGGCTGATGCAACAGGAACATTAACAGTAACGGTCGACGGTACAGACTACACCAGCCAATTGGTCAACGGTAAGGCAACAGTAAACATCCCTGAGTTAAGTGATGGAACACACAACATTACTGTAACATACTCTGGTGACAGCAAATATGAAGCAATAACCAAATCCAGTATCGTCAATGTCAATAAGACTGACATAACCAATACTACTGGTGACAATTCAACTAACACTACTGGCGATAACGGAACAGCTGTTGATAATTCAACAACTGCTAAAAGCGATGTTACCATTATTGTTTCTGCCGGTGACGTTAATGTTGGCGAAGATGCAGTTATTCAGGTAACTCCATCTGAAGACTCCATCAAGCTCACAGTCCTTGTGAACAATAAGCAGTACGCTCTTGGTGATGATGGCACTGTAACTATTTCAAACCTGGCTGTTGGCAAATACAATGTAATTGTAATGTTTGCAGGTGATGACAAGTTCAATTCAGCATCCAACTCAACAACATTCAATGTCATAAAAATCAGCGTTCCGGTAACTGATGAAACAATTACTTTACCGGAGAGTAATTCAACAAGCTACAGTGTTAATTTGCCGGCTGATGCAACAGGTACATTGACAGTAACAGTTGATGGTGAAAAATACACTGAAACTCTAATTAACGGTAAGGCAACAGTTAACATCCCTGAACTCGATGAAGGAACACACAACATTACTGTAACATACTCTGGTGACAGCAAATATGAAGCAATAACCAAATCCGGTATCGTCAATGTCAAAAAGACGGACATAACCAACACTACTGGTGACAACTCAACAGTAATCGATAATACAACTAACACAACCACAGATAACGGAACTGCAATTGACAATTCAACAAATACAACCATAGACAATGGAACTGCTATTGACAATACTACAAACACAACTGTTGAAAAAGTTGATCCTACTTTGGTTGTTAGTGTAAGTGATATTAATGTCGGTGATGATGCAATCATCAATGTTAAAGCTTCATTTGAAAGCGGAAAAGTCTCTGTCAATGTCAACGGAAAGGATTATCAGCTTATCATCAGCAATGGTGAGGCCAGTGCATCTATCTCTGATTTGGCTGTTGGTAACTATACAGTACTGGCCAGATTCGCCGGTGATGACAAGCTAAATCCTGCTTCAAATTCAACCAGCTTCAATGTCTTTAAAGTCAACGTTCCGGTAACTGATGAAACTGTCACTGTTCCAAGCGGCGATTCAACCACTTACAGCATAAGCTTGCCAAGTGATGCGACAGGTACATTGACTGTAACTGTTGACGGTGTAAACTACACAGAAACATTGGTTAACGGTAAGGCAACTTTAAAGATTCCGGAATTAACAGAAGGTTCCCACAACATTACAGTCACATACTCCGGTGACGCTAAATACTCACCAATAACCAAGTCAAGTGTTGTTGTAAAAGAACATGTTCCAGTCGTCAAATTGACCGGATCTAATCTTAATATACTATACACTAGCGGCAAGTACTTCAAGGTCAGACTAACTGCTGATGGTGAGCCGTTAGCAGGCCAAACTGTTAAAATAACCATAAACGGTAAAACATACAGTAAAACCACCAACAAGGACGGTTATGCATCAATAAAAATCAAATTGGCTCCTAAGACATACACTGTCAAGGCAGCCTACGCAAATCTAACAATTACCAAGAAAGTCACTGTTAAAAGTATCATAACAGCCAAAAATGTTAACGCCAAAAAGTCAGCAAAAACCGTTAAAATAAAAGTCACTTTGAAAAAGGTCAACGGCAAATACCTGAAAAACAAAAAGTTAACATTAAAGTTCAACAAGAAGACTTTCAAGGTTAAAACCAACAAGAAAGGTGTTGCAACTTTCACTATCAAAAATAGTGTCTATAAAAAGCTCAAAACAAACAAGAAGTACACCTATCAGGTCATCTACGGCAAAGACAAGGTGAAAAAAACTATAAAATTTAAAAAATAGTGAGGAATTTCACATTCCTCAACTTTTTTCTTTTTTTCATAATACTCCATTATCAATTCATGTGATATTTTCACACACATTAGTTAATTTAATCAGTTTTACAAGCAATTAAATTACATTATAATTTTTTCTTGCTAAAATTATTCCACGTCTTTTAAAGCATTCGATTAGTTTTTTTCATTGATGGTTTCCTTTCAGTTACATAAATTATATATAACTGGTGGATAACTTTTATACCACGGAATGGATTTTTTTGGTAGTTTTAATCTTTCTATCTTAAAAAAATCAAAAGTGAGGTAATAAAATTGTATTTTACAAATGACCAGGAATTAATTGATGATTTTCACTTGAAATCAGGTCACAGTCTCGGATCTATCCGCTCATATAAGTCTGTATTTAACAAGTACAGGAATTTCCATGAAATGAGTCTGTGTGAACTTCTAGCAGAAGCGATAGGAGAGCAGGAAAACCACACTCCCCAAAACAGGTTAAGTATCTATGACAGGATAATCTCATTTAGGGATTATCTTGTTAAAAACAGTATTGGAAATACCGTTACTAATTCTGTATCTAAAATCAAGACATTCTACTATTACAACAGAGTGGCAGTGCCATTTATACCACCATTAAACAGTAACAACATTGCTAAAAACGACATTATAAGTTTTGCTGATTTGCCAACAAAGGATGAGCTGAGACTTGCCCTGAAGTTTGCGGATGATGATTTAAAGCTCTGGATTTTGGTCCTCATCTCTTCAGGTGCAACCAGATGTGAGGCCAAGTCAATGACAAACAGGACATTATTTGAGGGTACACAATCATATCACAAAAAGGACAATTTCCCTGAGGCTTTAAAATATCTCTCACGCAGGAACAATATTGTCTGCACATGTAATCTGATCAGACGGAAAACAGATAAGCCGTACTATACTTTCCTCAATCCTGAATGCGTTCAAAGGATTGCCAGAATCAAGCTGAAACAGGGTGATTTTGATTTGGAAAGTCCTCTTCTCAAGTATGATGTCAACCATGTTAACCGTAAGTTTAAAAAGTTAAATGATTATTTGGGTTTCGGGGAGGTTGGAGGATATGCAAGGCTTCGCCCGCACATGCTAAGGAAATTCAACGCAACACATCTCACTCAGGGCTCTATGAATGATGACCTTTTGGGAATGGATCTTGTTGATGAGCTTCACGGCCGTGGAAAAAACAAGACTCGGGAAGCATACTATAAGGACAATCCCGAATATCTGAAAAGAAAGTACATCATGGCAATGAACAACATTTCTCTTTATCGAAGATATAGTCATGAGATTGACAACGATAAAATTAAGGTAATCTCAAAGCCTCTATAATAATTATTCTTTTTTTTTATTCTTTTTCATAATGGGATATTAGTTTTTAGGCGTGGTAATTTAAATGTTTCCAATTAGTTTAGGGTTCTGGTTTACTTTTTGGCTTTTTTCAAATGCTTTTCATAATTTTATTTTTGAATATTCATATTATACTTTGGGATTGTGTTGAATATACTGAGATTAGCGTTAATTTTTTTAATGACAATATTTTGTTATTTGAAGTTCAATATTGACTTTATTTCATTATATTTATGTGTAATTATCCTAATTTTTTAAATTAAGGTCATTTGCTTTGAGTTTAATGAAAAATTTTATATAATTGGTAGCATATATTAATATATAATATTCCAGTCGGTCGCATCTTAAAAAAATAAGTCGGAGTTGTTATTTAATGTTTAAGGTTTTTATCAGCAGCAATCAAACAGAATTCGCAGAATATCGACAATTGATAAAAGAGGAATTTGAAAATGACTTCTTTTTAAAATCATTTTTCAAAGCGTTTCTATTTGAAAATTCACCATCTTCAGGACTGTCACCAGAAAACACATACTTTGAGGAAGTCAGAAACTCAGATATTTATATTGGATTAATAGGATCTGACTATGGCAACATCAAGGAATCCGGATTATCTGCAACTGAAGAGGAATACGATGAATTTCACGCATCCAATGAACACTCCTTTTTCTACATTAAAAATGTGGACAAAAGAGATGCTGAAAGCGAAAGATTCATATTAAAAATACAACCCGACAACAAATACACATTTTTCAATGATGAAAAAGAGTTAATTGATGAAATCAAAAAGAGTCTTGTCAAATTCATTGAAATGGGTCAAAAGGAAAATGACAACTTTGATAAAAAGCTCATACTAAACTCCTCAATTGATGATGTTGACAGTGAAGCATATGAGTTGTTCTTTGATTTGTTAAAGGATGATGATTCTTACAATAAACTAAAAGACATGGGTGATAAGTCATATCCTCTTGAGAGAATCGGTGCCGGTGAAGTGGCAAATGGCACATTTCATTTAAATAATGCGGGGGCACTGTTTTTTGCACTTGACGTTAACAAATTCCTATCACATGAAATTAAAATGGTGAGATTTAAAGGAATCACAAAATTTGAGGCAATAGACCGGATAGACCTGCATGCATCCCTTTTAAAATGCATTGATGAATTTGAAAAATTCTTCAAAAGGCATACGAATTCAGGATTTTACATTGACGGATTCACTCGTGTGAATGTGGATGAGTATCCGATAAAAGCTGTTCGTGAAGGTTTCATCAATGCGCTGGCTCACAGAAACTATGAGAGAACATCAAGCTTTATAGAATTCTACATTTTCGATGACCGCATAGAAATAATAAGTCCGGGCAAACTCAAATACCCATTAACAATTGAAGACATTAAAAAGGACGAGGGAATTGCCCATAGAAACGAAAGGATATGTGAAATTTTCTACAAAACCAATTACATGGAGCACATTGGCCGTGGAATATCTCAAATGACAGATGAAATGCTTAAATTCGGATTAAAAGAACCGCAATTCAGTGAAGGTAGTGATTCATTTAAGGTAGTGTTTAAGGCAAATGATGAACATTTGTCTCATGATGGTGAAAGAAAAAATATTGTCAATTTGAAAGATTTAGGATTGAATCAACGCCAAATTGATATTGTAACTGAAATTACAAATAATAATTCATCAATGACCTATGATGATCATTTGCGCATGTTTGGAAAATCAAAACCCACTGCTGAAAGAGATTTCTCAAAACTAGTTAAACTTAACCTGATTAAAAGAAATAAAGTAAATAAACATGTGTACTTCACAGCATCTGATGAGTAAAATGATGGATATTGGCATTTTTTGATGGGTATAATGAGGGATATTTAAATCAATTTATCCTTAAAAAATTCCACACTTTATTCTTTCAACTATAAGTTTAATTAACTGTAATTTTAAAATAATAATTTTTATTTTGAAATGATGGGTATATTTTATTAAAATATCCTATTATAATTTTAAAATATTTTTTATAACTGCTAATTTTATTAATCGTTATTTTACTATTATGTATTTACCAGAATATTTGATAGCATATATTTAAGTTATTTTTAATATTTCTATTTTAAAAATATTAGTTTCTAAATATTTTTTAGGAAAAATTTTCTGTAATATTATCATTAGCACTTACTGTGGAAATGGATAACAAGATTACAAGAATTATTGACGGTCTTATTATCTTTTTATTTAGCAAAAAATTTCCTCCTAAAAATAATTTTAATTGATATGTAACAGGTGTTTATAAATATATTAAATTATCTAATGTGGCTCCTTGTTATTTTTAGTGAAATGTAAAGCGGAGAACATTTGCTGAAACGATATTTGAAATTCAAATTTTAATAATATTACTATTTTTATTATATTATTTATATAAATAAAATAATAAAATATTAATCATGACATTGCAGAAAAAATTACAAATCAATATTGTCATGAGCAATTACAACCAAAGAAGCGGCAGCTATTCATCCAGCTATGATTATATCTTCTTGGACAATTTAGCAAGCAGTTCCCATTCCAATTATTTTAGAAGTGATTTGAAAAACCTTAAAATCAAAACCTCAAATAATACTGAATGTCATGTATTATACATTCCCTCTTACGGATTGCAAGGCGCAGCGATACTTGCAAGAGTTCCTGTTGGCCAGATTTCACAAACCACAAAGCTACTCCTGGATGTCCATGATACTGGAACAACCTTCCCAAGTACATTATCAACAGGCGGTGATGTGTTGATGTTTGATGCAAACTCTGATACATACTCAAACTTTTTCATGAACTACTCAGGTTTAAGCATCAACAATGACTCAACAGATGGTGGTTATTTTTTAAGAGCGAGATTTGTTCCAAACCTTGATGGAACCTCACCAACCGATTTAATCACAACATTTGCTTCAGGTCAATCTTTAAGTAACAATCGTGTTACTGTAGCCAGATTTAAACGTATTGGAGGTAATGTTGATGTTAATGATAATGCAACATATCATGGTTCAACTTTTGGAAATGTCATGATGCAAGCTGATGGCAGTCTCACAACTTATGGAGTGGATACTAAAGGCACAACATGCTACTGGTCTGATGAGGAAAAGGACTATTGCATGTTTAATGGTGCTGAGACTTTAGTAATGGCCAGTTCCTTTGATGCTTATGCTTCAGGAAGTGACGGGGAGGGAAATTATAAACAATATCACCGTCACGGCCGTGTAGGTACTGGAACTTCAAATAACTCAGATTATCTGGAAGGATTCAGCAGAAACAATACTAGTAAGATTTATGAAACCAATTATGCGGAAATTCAAATTTCTCCAACATTTTATGCAACAACAGATTTTGAAGATTTCAACTATGTTGACCTAAAATGGTTGTTAGTATTTCCATCTCCATTGTTTGCAGCCAACGGCATTCCTCAAGTAACAGTAACCAAAAGAGATAAAACTGGAATTCGATTATATAAAGGAAGTCATGAGTATACCAAAGCATACAAAGGCTCAACGTTAATGTGGAACGCTGATGACAGTACAATGAGTGATACAGGACTTCACATTCCAGATAAAATTAAAAATCACAATTGGGATTGGGTGTTTTAAATGATTATCGATTATGATTTAGATTCAACAATAGGGCATGGCCGTGGATATCCGACAGGACTTGAACATTCGGAGAAAATGGACGTTATAGCTTGCCTTCTCGATGAGGGCGAAAGAACATACGTTAATGATGAACATACTGCATGGATATGTGAAAACCAGTGTGCGGTAGGTGAAATGGTAACATTGGACAGTTCATCCACAATGGAGCATACTGTAGTCAGAAAGGCAAAACAGGGTGAACTTGCTTTCGGATATCTTTTAGGTAAGGTTCAGGTTAAATCATCCGGACATACTTTAGTTACTGTGGCTGTGCTGGGGGATGTCTTCAGGCTTAAACTCAAAAGACCAGTTCCTGAGGACATATTGCCGAACACCAGAATCTACATTGACAGTGACGGTGAATGCAATCCTCATGAAGGTCACGATTTAAGGCTGCTTTCAATCGTTAACCTAACGCAAAATGAAGATACTGAATACATTAGAGTTTATCGTCAGATGTCTGAGGTGGAAATGTATCCTGAATCTCAGAACTGTATTGATCTTGCTGACTGCAGCTTTGAGCAGGATGAGATAACTCACGTGGTGAACATGATCGTACCGAATGAATCCAATATTATGGCACAGGCCAATTATGTTAAAGATAAAGACGGAGTTACCTATTGTGAACTTCCGGATGTAGCTATTGTCAATAACGTCAGATTCGTATGGGAAGACAACAAGCTCTACATGGAATGGGAAGGATGCGACGATGGCGAGAATGTATACTTTATATAAAATAAATAATAAATTAT
>JAUNXN010000004.1:0-19206 GCA_030539795.1 Methanobrevibacter sp. | reverse complement strand
AGTACAAGATCTTAATAAATCAAATTTAGAAACAAATAATAAAAAAGATAATATTATAATGAGGTTACTAACATGACTATAAGGAAACTTGTCGGAACATTGGAAAACAAAGGTCCATACATTGACCAGTCAACAGGCCACTGGTTCTACTGGAACGGAACCAAATACGTTGATTCGGGTTATCCTTATGCCATAAAACCTGTTATCCAATTTAAAATCGAAGATGGAATACTGTACTATTCAATCAGTTGGGAGGCACAATGAAATACATCAGATACTTTGAAACGTTCGAAGAATACGAATCATGGATAAACATCAGGGAAAACGCTGAAGAAGTTTATAGAACTGAAGAAAAGATTTGTGTTGAAGGAGTAATCCTCAGCCACACATACAGGGAGGAAATCTAAAAATGATATATGAATGGATTGAAAGAAACAGAAAGGACATTGACATACTGACCTCATTTCTGGTCACTGTCATTCCGGTCGTAATGTTATATTCTGAAGCTTTAGGAATTACCGAAAATACCATACCATACTGCATTTGCATGATTGTGTTAGGAGTAGCCAGTCATTATGCAAGCCGTGTAAGAGGCGAAGGTGATGTTGAATACGCAAAAAAACAAGCTAAAAGAGTATTGGGATACCCTGAAGAAAAATAAACTCTTATGGAGAATAATTTTAAGCTGATAATTATGAAAAATTTAAAAAAGAAAATTGTTATCTGCAACTTTACCAAAACAATTTCAAGTGCAGTTTTAACAGCGATAGCTATCAACATCATAATGGATAATGCAACAAAGTATGCTTTAATGGAAGGACTTTTACCATTTGCTTTAGCCATTGCCATTGTAGCATTAATTGATTTATATCA
The DNA here is from genome assembly GCA_030539795.1 of Methanobrevibacter sp. GTDB lineage: Archaea > Methanobacteriota > Methanobacteria > Methanobacteriales > Methanobacteriaceae > Methanocatella. The sequence goes on along the minus strand of JAUNXN010000004.1, from coordinate 18,333 downwards.
GTATAGATGTGAGAAATCAGATAAGGTAACTATTGATGATTTGGAAGAAAGGCTCAGGAAACTGGAGGACAATACCAATGAAAGGTAAAATCCTCATTGCAGTTCCGACATTCGAAAATATTAAACCGGAATGCTTTAAGGCCATATTCGATTTAACAAATCCTGCAGGTTACAATCTGTATTTCGATTATGTTAAGGGCTATGACTGTGCACGTGCAAGAAACGAAATAGCAAAGCTGGCACTTAACTATGACTTTGACTACGTGCTGATGATAGACTCAGACGTTAAAGTTCCAAAAGACACAATAGTTAAGCTATTGGAATGCCAATCAGATATTGCTCTTGGATGGTACTACAAGAAAAGCACCGTTAATGATCAGACAGTTATTTTCAATTTCGGAAAAGATTACACAGATGAAAACATGATCTATGGAAAAACATTACTGGAAGCTATTGATCCGTTTGACATTAAAGGTGGGGGACTGGGAATAGCTCTCGTTAATGTTAATGTCTTCAGGAAGATGGAATATCCGTATTTCAGATATGTAATCTACGGCGATGACACTGTACTTTCTGAAGATTTATATTTCTGCACTGAGGCCAGAAAAAATGGGATATATATCAAATGCAATCCGAACGTTAAAGGAAACCACATATATGAGGTGAGTATTTAATGACAGATCAAATTGTTTTACTGGAAGCAAGTAAGGAGGTCACTACTTTTTTACTGGATGATGGAGATGTATCATCAAAGGATGTAGTTACAGCAACAGGCCAGAACATTGGCTATGAATATACAAACAAGCTTTTCCCTGAAGATACTGTAACCATTTCAGACAAATCCGAAATCGGAAAGGAAATGGTTAAAAAATATGTTGCAGGCTCAGATGAAACACCCATAGGAATAATCGTTAATGACCCGACAGTAATGGATAACGGACAACGCAAAGCCAGTGTGTTAGTGTTAGGTCAGCTATACAGACTCAAGCTGGCAAGTGGTGTTAATGATATTGTACCTGCTGATAAAATCAAGCTGGGTGAGAACGGAGCCTTTAAAGACTCTTCAGGTGAATTTCTCGCACTTCATCCTGTTGAAGATTCTGATGAATACAACTACGTTAACTGCTTTAAATTAGCAGGTGCAGGAGGTTCCGGTCAAAAAGGTGACACTGGTGATACCGGACCTGCAGGACCTAAAGGCGATACTGGAGATACAGGTGCAGACGGTGAAAGCATCGAGGTTTATAAGGATTCTGTACATAGGCAAATAACTTTCACAGGAAGTGAATCAGCTGCCGTAATTGGCTTTGACGAAATATCTGGGCCAAAAGGAGATACTGGAGCTAGTGGTGTTAAAGGCGATACTGGTGATACCGGACCTAAAGGAGATAAGGGAGATACTGGTGCCAGTGGTGTTAAAGGTGATACTGGTGATACGGGCCCTGCAGGACCAGTTAATCTTGCAAGCTCTTTAGACACAACAGACACAACCAATGCAATCAAGAATGCACCGGTAGCTACAGCTATTGAGAATATACAAACTGCCATCGGAACAATAACATCCACACAAACAGCTAACTTGAATTTATTGGGGAGCTAGATTAAAATGACTTTTACACCACCAGACCTTTCAGAAGTTCTAACAAAAGAACAGACAATGAATTCAAGACTGACAACCTGCCAAAGCAATTTAAGAAGCATATTGACAAAAGAGGAAATCGGTTACACTCAGGGAGATGGAGTTATTCCATTAATCCGAAAGCTGCCGATTCCACAATTGGCAAGCCTCGGCGTTAATATGTATAATAAATTTTCAACAGGTGCAAATCTTCCTGCTGTCATCACTGCCAAAGACACTGACGGAAATGAAATGGCAAACGTTAATGTTAATGTATATAGAATAGATGAAGGCTCCTATGGTGATGTGGCAGTAACATCTTTAGGAACAGTAACAACCGGTAATGATGGAACTGCTACTGTTAGTGTTCCTATGCCGAATGATAAGGGATATTTCACAGTTCAGGCAAGAGCCGGAAACATTATCGGTAAAGATATTGGAGCATATTGCACTACCGCACTAAATGCCGATGACACATCATATTCAACATTTTCAATATTCTATGATACAAGTGCAGGAGGTGATGTGGAAGTAATGGAAGCTGAAAATTGGGGAGAGGGATTTGTTGATGTCGTAACTTCTTCTCATGCAGGATACAGTGGAAATTACTTTGGAATCAAATTCACAGATTTAGGCAGCTTCGATAAAACAACTGTTAAAGACCACAGGTTCATTGCCATATTGTCAGACCGTGGAAATGGAACAAAAACAGATTTCATGGCTTTCGGATTAGCTTTCAATATTGATTCCTGGACTAATTTAGGAATCTGTGCAGGTGCCAAATACTGGTATGGTGACGGAACAGGAAGTGCAGGATACAGACAGGAATATGTCAATATATCATATATGTCTTCACAGGACGACGGATCACCAGAAAGTGCAGGCAAAAAATTCTATGATACCAATATCGAAAGCGGGTACGCTTATGCAACTGTGGCTGATGAATATGCTGACGACCCGACAGTTCAATATCCCGCCAGCTATACCCGACATGGTGCATGGTCTTTTAATCCGGATAATCTGCCTTCAGGCACAGCTTATCCTGCAATCATATTCAACAAATCAGCCAGCAGCTGTTATAGAAGTTTAAGATTCTACGGTATAGGGGTGATATAATGAGCATAGCAAGCAATGTAATAGATGAAAACTCAAAACTGGGATTGGCCAGAACATTAATGAGAGAGAAACTTGCAGCCAACGGAATTTACTATAACAATCGGGACAGCATATTCCAGCTGGTTAGAAGATGGAACCTGAAATATGCTGATGTAAGTCTCAACACTCCTTACTCAAGTGAAATTTATGCAGGAGCAGAAATTACAGTAGGAGCAACAGTAACTGACTCATCAACTGACGATCCAATTTCAGGAATGCCAGTGACAGTAGTTTCCGGAAGTCAAACCTATACTATCTTAACCGACAGTAACGGTGAAGCCTCAGTGACATTAACTGTAGGTGAAATAGGTTCAACATTTTCAGGAGCTGTTTATGCGGGAAAAAGAAGTGATGATTGGAGCTATGAAGTTCCGGCATTTGCAGAATTTTCAGATTACGCCGATTACGGAGATACAGGATTATATGATATAGTAAAATATCCGCAAGACATTACACATTCATTTGAAATTGTAGAAGTAAGCTATACTGGAAATTATGACTTATCAAAACAGACAACAGCTGCAAGCGTGGTAATGGCAATACCAAAAGTATATTCAAACGGTATTGGTGGAACTAATGGAATTCACATGAGCGTTGCCTTGCGCCAGAAAAAGGACAGCAACCAGGGATGGGGAGATGCAATAGCTTTAGTCAATTCCAAATCATTAAGCCATTACAGAGATACAAAAATTCTGGAACTGGGTGCTTATCCCGCTAAGAAAGGACTGAAATATTCCACATCTGACCATGTAGTAAGGGATGTTAATGTTTCATCAGGGCAATTGACTTTAGACTCACAGCTGTATTATTTTGATTTGTATTATGATAACGGATATGTTAAAGCTACAATAAGACATCAAACTACAAATGATTTCACATATGAAGCTGACATTTCTGATAAGATAACATTTGATACATTCTATCCGGCAGTAATGATTTACGATGCTGGAGGACACATTCAGTGGGAAAGCATGGACGTGGAGCCATGGACACATGAGGGGGAATAAAATTATGGCAGAAACAGAATGGATAGAAATCGGAAAAGTTACTGGAGATACCGGACCCAAAGGAGATACAGGAGTTGGAACAACAATAAAAGGAAGCTATAGTTCATTGGAGGAATTGATTCAGGAACATCCAACAGGTAGTGATACAGATGCGTATTTAGTGGACGGTAACTTTTATTTCTGGAACGGCAGTCAATGGGAAAACGCAGGAAGCATAAAAGGTGAAACCGGACCTGCCGGACCCAAAGGAGATACAGGTGATAAAGGTGATAAGGGAGATACTGGTACGACAGGTAGTAAAGGAGACAAAGGTGAGACTGGAGCAACTGGACAAAAAGGAGAACAAGGACCTAAAGGAGATACTGGAGACACAGGAGCTACTGGCGATACTGGACCAGCCGGCGCAACTGGTGACACTGGAGCTACTGGTACTGCTACTACTATTAAAGGTTCGTATACTACTTACCTGGAACTAATAGCTGCACATCCAACCGGTAATGATGGAGACAGCTATTTAGTAAACGGTTCCCTTTATGTTTGGCTTAATAATACTTGGGATAATGTAGGAAATATAAAAGGAGACACAGGAGCAACTGGAGATAAAGGAGATACTGGTGATACCGGTGCTAAAGGAGACGCTGGTGAAACAGGACCTAAAGGTGATACGGGTGTTGGTAGTGATGAAGAAGCCGGATGGAAACTGCCAGTCGATGAGATACTGACAACAACCACATTGCCGACAGGAGTCAGTTCAGGATATCGTGTAGCTATTGTCACAAGTTCAGTAATGACCATAAAAGAGTATGATGGAACTTCCTGGAAGACAGAATCACTTGATTCATATTCAGTGATACCATTGAAACATTCCGGAGGGATACAGATGTATCTTGCAAAAAGTAGCGGTCCTGTCTATATGGGTGTTGAATACGGCATCTTTGGAAAGTTTAGGTTCATGACTCAATCAGCTTATGATGCATTAGGTAGCTATGATAGCGATACAATTTATTTTGTAAGAAGTTCATAAGTGATATCATGGAACTAACTGATGAAATCTTAACCGAGATTAGCTATGTTCAAATGTCAAAATACAGAATAAAAGTAATGAAGTCATTAGATGGGGATGTTAAAATTCCCAGTGTCATTTCTAAAGATTCAGGGATTAAGACAAATCATATTTCAAAAATTCTTTCAGAGTTAAAAGCACATGAGCTGGTTGAATGTATTAATCCGGAAGTTAGAAAAGGTAGGCTGTACAGGTTAACTGATAAAGGAGATATAATAATTAAAAATTTAGAATAATTATTCAAAAATTTCTTTTACTTCATTACCCATTTCTATTAATTCATTTAAGAAACTGTAAGTGAATCTTAATTTTTACTTTCAATATTTATAATATAATAACAGATATTATATTGAAGACAAATTAATTTCACTCCTATATTTGTTTTCAAAATAGAAGTAAGTCATCTCTTTTTTAAGGACATTCCATTACAACTCTATTTTGCCTTATTTCTATTCTATCCCTTATTTTACATACTGGTCAGTTATCTGACCACATATTTATATACTATGCAGTCAAATATTTAACCAACAAGTGAAATGCTTTTCATGTGATGTGGTTTTATATGTATGAAAAAGAAGAAATTATTGAGGATTATATCAGAGAAGAATTATATGATGTTCCTAACATTTTAACTAATGAACTGTCATTAAACGGTATGGACTTCCAGTTAAGAAAGGAATTTGATTTCATCAAAGGATATGTTGATGAGTTTTTAGAAAAAACAACCAATAACCGGTATTTTGCACTTCCAGGTTTGAGAGGTGTAGGCAAGACAACACTACTTTATCAGACCTATGAATATTTATACAAATCCAAAAACATCAATCCTAACCAGATACTATTCATATCATGCGAAAACCTAAATGATATAGTTGATTTTAAAATCATTGATGTTGTAAAACAGTTCCTTGCCACTTATCACAATACTACGCTGCGAAGACTGGACAAAAAGATTTTCCTGCTTATTGATGAGTCACAATATGACAAGAACTGGGCTTTATCAGGTAAGCTAATATATGACAAGACCAAAAATATCTTCATGATTTTTACAGGCTCATCAGCCCTGAACCTTGAATATGATGCCAACTCAGCAAGAAGACTGCTTAAACAAAATATTACTCCATTAAACTATAATCAGCATCTGAAACTGAAATATGGCTATGATGCAGCTGACGTTTCCATTTCCCTTAAAAAATTAATTTTCGAGGGAGATGTTGGTGATGCAATCACAAGTGAACAGGCTATCAATCGGGACTTGATTAATCTTGAAAACTACTCTACAACTGACTGGGATGAATATTTGAAGTATGGTGGATTTCCAACAGCACTCTTTGAAGACAACCACAATATTATCTGTAAGAATATAACTGATATGATTAAGAAAGTCATTTCACATGATATGGGAACCATTTCCTCTATAACTACGGATAGCCAGACACACGCCAACCGTCTGTTGAGGTTTTTGGCTTTGCAAAAACCCGGTGACATTTCACAGGAAAAAATGGGTTCATATCTTGGAACATCCAAAGGCAACATCAGAAACATCCTCGACATATTGGAAAAAACCCAACTCATATTTCACTGTGAACCTCATATTGCATCTGCTAAAAGATCCATTAAATCATGGGAGTATTTCTTTGCAACATCAAGCATCAAGCATATCCTAACATCTTCAATTGGCAATTTGAATTCAAATAAGAAAGCATATCTTGGGGTTCTTCTTGAAAACCTTGTTGCATCAACACTGTTCTACTTAAGCAATGAGGATGGAAACTATTTTAAATTGTATTATGATCCTGAAAGTGACGGCAATGTTGACTTCATTATCCAAAGGGAATTTCAAAGTCCAATTCCAATAGAGGTAAGCATGGGCAAAAAAACTAAAAAACAGGTATCCTCTGCTATTGAACGTTATAATGCAGATTATGGTATTATAATATCAAACACAACCAATAGTATTGAAAAAAAGGACAATATTATCTATTTGCCACCTAGAACATTTTCCTTTTTATAAACTTATATTTTTTTCAACCTTAAAAAAAATAGCTATAATATATAAATCTTTATATATTATAAATAATAAATTATATAATAAATTAAGTGGAGGACATATTTAATGGCAGATTCAATTATTTTACTTGAAGAAAGAAAAGAAGTCACAACCTTCTTGCTTGATGAAGGCACCATCACTGCAACTACCGTTACAACTCCTACAGGAGAAACTCCTGGATATGAATATGCCGGAGACAAGGTTAAAGTTGATGATGCCGTAACACTCTCAGAAAATTCAGATATCGGAAAACCTACAGTTAAAAAATACACTGCAGCTGAAGGTGAAATCATTTTAGGCATTGCAGTCAACGATCCAGTCACCATGAGCGGAGGCAGAAGAAAAACCGCAATTCTAGTATTAGGACATTTGTTCAGATTAAAATTAGCTAGTGGTTTATCCAACATTAAAGTTAATGACAGAATAGCTTTATCAAGTACTGGAGCTATCAAATCCAATGATGGCGAATACATTGCAATGCATCCTGTAGAAAGCTCAGACGATTACAATTACATTGAAGTATTCAGACCTTACGATATAACCGAATAGATGGTGATAAAGAAATGATTACAAAAGGAAATGATATCAAAGTTCAAAACGAGGTAATAGCTCAAACTATTACTGATGAAACTGCAAAAAGATTAAAGTTAGCCAGATTGTTTCCTAAACAAGAAATCAAAGAGAACTCAGATTACTACACTTACTTCAGACAAAACATCAATCTCGATGAAGCTATCAAAAAAGGTCTTTTAGGTGAAGCCAAAGACATTGCACCAGGTGCAAGCTTACAAGAGCTGAACATCAGAAAACCTGTAACCGACACAATTTCCATTGATACTGTCGGTGGTGTACTTAACGTTAACAAGGACATCTTTGATTCAGACATTGTTTCATTTGAGGACTTGTTAGGCGATGTAGCTACCGTTATTGCAAACCGTATTGAATACAACATTTACGATACTTTAATATCATCACCAAACGTTCCGCAGTACAACACTACCCAAACTGAAGATACAATGGAGGCATACGGCCAGTTCATCATCAAAGCACAGGAAGCTTTCAAAGGTAATGCTGGAGCAGGTGCTGATTTAACTATCATGGCTGAATCTTACAAAACATTAAGCTATGTAAAACAATTAGCTTACTCATCCAACAAGCTGGTTCAGTCTGTTGAAGACATTAAGGAATACTATGGCATTGACAACATTGATCTTTTGGGAACAACCCAAGCTGACGGAGGATCATTAGTTGGGGATAAACAATACATCGGTTTTGATCTTCGTAATGCTCCATTGACAGTACTGTATTCCAAATCTTCAGGAACTACCGTTGCACCAATTACCAGTGATGAAAACATTGCAGACTTCTATCCTATCATTGAAATCATGAGAAAGGACATCTATGATGAGTTACCTCAATATACCAAATTATTTATACAAAGTAAAGTAGGAATATTGTTGAATAAACCAGGACTTGCCTTAAAAGGTACCTGCAGACCATAAGGAGGTGAAAGAAATGCTAACCAAAGGAAATGATGCTAAAGTACAAAATGAAGTTATGGCCCAGATTGTTGCTGACACTTCTGCAAAATGGATGAAATTCACCAGATTATTACCAAAGCAGGAAATTGAAGAAAACTCCCAATATTACACTTACATGTCACAAAGAGTTAATATTGAGGAAGCTATTCAGTCTGGTGTTCTTGGTGAGGCTAAAGACATTGCTCCTGGTGCAACACTTCAGGAACTGAACGTCAGAAAGCCAATCTCAGAAACCATCTCCATTGATACCATTGGAGGTGTGTTGAATGTTTCTGCTCAGATGTTGGATTCCAATTTAATCAGTGTTAATGACATGTTACAGGATGTTGGTATTCTTATCGGCCGCAGTATTGAAAAGGCAGCTATTGACATGATTATGAATTCCTCCAAAGTAGCTACCTATGACTTTGAAGCTGGTGACGATACCGGAATGACAATCCTTAAAGCTCAGGAAAAATTCAAGGAATCAGCAGGAAGCTTTACCAACCTGAACAGTATGGCTGTAAGCTACAAATCATTGACAACATTAAAGTCAGATATCTTTTCAAGCAACAGACAGGTCGAACCGGTAGAGTTAATCAAAAGCTATTACGGAGTTGACAACATTGACATCTTAGGAACTGCCGTATGTGATGGAGGTTCTGAGATGGGTGATAAGACATACATCGGCATGGACTATATAAACCCTGGAATGAAACTATTATACTCAAGAACTACTGGAACAACCGTTGCTCCTTTAGGACCGGACGGTGAGATGTATGACTTCTATCCATTAATTGAATTCATGCGCAAGGACATTCGTGATGAACTGCCAATGTATACAAAGCTGTTCATACTTTCAAGCGTTGGTGTTTTAATGAACGCTCCTAACAGAATCATCAAAGGTAACTTCAGAGCATAAACCATAATTAAAATCTCCTGACCCTTTCGTGGGAACGTGTAGGGATAAAAGAATATTAAATCTCTGATTTAGTGAAGTTTTAGTTGCTTTTTCTTCACTACATCTTCTGCTAAGAGTTTAACTCCGAATCCATAAAATAGCTGGGTTTTACTCTCTTCCCAGCTATATATTTTAAACAGAAAAAACAATATAATTATGAGGCCATAACAATGAAACTAATTCTAGATACTGAGAATTCGCATCCAACAACAATAACAGTTAGGGGAAAAGAAATAACATTACTTTTAATTGAATCCAGTATCCTGATTGACTCTTCTCAAATTGCCAAGATATTTGACAAGAAAGAAAAGACTGTAGCCGGTAAAGTTCAGAAATCCAAACTGGAAAAGTATGAAACGGAAAATATCAAGCTGTTAAAGAATTACGGATTGATGCATCCTGATGCCGTTAAGCCAAGACCATTCTATGATTTAAGACAAATGTTGGAAGGGCCAGCAAAATATTATTTCAAACAGGTTGATGATCTTAATCTTATCGAAGTTATCATTAGGATAGCTATCGGAAAGCACCGTGAGTGGATTCACAATAAACGTGTGGAAAATTTTAATGGAGAATAATGTATGAGAAATTATTTAAGAACAATAGCTTATGCATCTTTATATTTTATAATATTAATTTTAGAGAGGCTATCATTCATTGATAAGAAATTTGTAGTTCCTTTAGCTGTAATTATAACTGTATTTATTATTATAGCAATTATTTATAAAAAAGAGGGTTTTCAAAAAGTAAAAATTTCTTTCATTGCCATATTGTATGTAACTATTGCGGGAGTAATAATATTTACTTCGGGTATTGGAAATCTTCCAAAACCATGGGGTGGGATCGCAGCGGCATTGATTATGACTATTGGGATAATATTGTTTCTTTTGACCATAATTAAACTTAATTTATTAACTGTAGTTGTGGAAGATAATGATGATGTCTGGTTAAAATAATTATTGCTCCCTATTTTTATCTATTATATGTTCCAATAATTTTATTATCTCATTTATATAAAAAATGTAATATGAAAGATAATATTAGTTGGACAAGCTTTTGTCAAGCTATGAATTCAATAGCCTACTGGCTTATCCAAAACCAAAAGAATTACAAAAAACGTGACCATTACCAAATATTAACATTAAAAGGTAATTGCAAAGATATAGAAAAGAAAGCAAAGAAACTGGGAACTGACAAGCTAGTGGCAATGTATGCAATGGCTTTAATCAAAGACAACAAGTCATTGGATTTCCTTCCAAATTATGTAACATTAAAGAATGGAACTCAACTTGACAAGGCTGAATATGTTGACATGGCCATAAGAACTGAAAGCTATATCAGAGCAAATGGAAGACTTCCAGCTATTGTATATAGAAAATCAACATTACCTGACTATAATGATTCCACAATGAAGTTATTTATAAAGACTTATATGTTCAAAGGTAATAGTATTGATGAGGCACTGGCAGTTATAGCCAACAGGAAACTGTATAGCAAATACTTTGATTCACAAAAAACAGACAGGAAAACAATAACTGATGCTAAGGCAGGTAAAGGTTCCAATTGTGTTGACTGGGGACAAGTGTATTACAGAATAGCCAAATCATTAGGTTATGATGTGCAGTTTGTCCATGTCAAATGTAGGATATCTGGAACCGGCCACATCAGATTAAGGTTAAGGCATAAGAAACATACTGGAGGAAACTGGATTAACCGTGATCCTGCTGCAGTGGCAGATACAACTTCAGGAAATGTAAGATCGATCTGGTGTGAAGATGGGAATGTAATAGCTATTGATCCATCCTGGATATTTACAGATTTATATAGTAGTTAACGTTAATGTTAACTATTATTCTTTTTTTAACATTAATATCAACTGTTAACTATTCATAAATTGCTTTCCGAAACTCTTGCATATATATCACATTTTAAAATCATATTTGATTCCCAATAGGGCATTCGTTAATGTTAATGTTATTTCATTAAATTAAAAGAAAAAAAGTAACTATTAATTTAATAGACTGTAACCTTCATTATTCTATAGGCAACAATAACTATTAAAAATTAATAATTTGAAAATTGATAATTTTATATAATTGAAATAATAAAATATTATATTAATTATTATATACAGGTTGTAATAGCTATGGCCAATGTTAATAATACCTCATCCTACATGGATGAAGACAAAAAGCAAATTATCAAAGAGTCCAATTATACCTATAGAGATGCTCTTGAAGTTTCAGCATATCTTATCGAAACAGGAAAGTTCGAAAGATTCTACAAGGAAATGCAAATCCACGACCTTCAAAAAGAACTTGATGAAATGCCGGAATAAAAACTTCAAAACTAAAATCTCGGGTAATAACTCTTAAACAAAAACTATTTTTCATTTGTGAAAGTAATAATTCTATTATTACTTTTATATTTTTTAAATAATATAATTTTATATATAATACATAATAAATTAATATATTATGTTACCGGAAAAAACCAACATCAGCGCAAGAGTAGATTTAACACTCAAAAAAATAGTAGAAGAATCAACCTTCAACCATAAAGATGCCTACGAGCTTGGAGCAAAACTGATAGCTATCGGTGATGCAGAAGAAACCATGGAGATAATTGACAGTGATCCAGTTCTTCAGAAATTAATAAAACAAAATGAATACAAAATAATCCAAGCCAAAAAGGAACAGCTTGAAAAGGAATTAATAGATTTATAGGGGGTTGCCTATGGGTCAAGGAAATTCTGATGTAATCTATTTTTTAGAACAGCACGAACAGGAAATAATCAACTGCTGCAGGAAAGGAATGAGCAACAATGAAGTTCGAGAACTTCTAAAAACAAAATATGACAGAGATGTTGCAGACATTACCTATAGAAAATTCAAAGCTAAACTAAATCTGACAAAAAATGATTTCCTGGAAACATTATTGGATGAAATAATAAATATGAAAACATCTGGAGCAACAGATGCAAATGTCAGAAGATGGCTGGCTGACGAACATGAATTTGAAGTAAGTAAATCAACATTCTCAAGATTCAAAAAGAAATATCATTTACTTGATGAGGAAAAAGACCCAAGAGCAAAAGACAAGAAAGCTTTAACAAACAGAGCCATTGCTCAAGGCCAGATAATAGATAATGAAATTCATTCAGACAATATTGATTTAGCTATTGATACAATACTTCAGCAACAGGTCACAGACATTAAAACAGGCCTTGACAACTTAGATAAGATTACCAAAAATGCAGTTGGCCTTGAAATTGACTTTGCAAAACTCGACCAGGAAATAAGATACAATGCTAATGAAAAAAGCCTAGCAAGATACCTAATTGACATTACAGAACTCAAAATCAGATATCTGGAATTATCAGTCAAAGCATTTGAAGCTAAAAACAGATTATTCAAAGATGAAATGGACAGACTATTTAAAAACAGAGTTCTTGAAATTGAAGATAAGAAAATTGAAATCTCACAAAAAGACATAATGAATGAAATTGAAATCCTTGCAAAACAAATAGACGATAACAATGTATGATGAAAACAACCAATTCCATCTTGACGCTAAAGATAAAGCTATTCTTCAGAAATGCGTATATGAAAATCCATATATACCTTTCAACCCTTTTCCAAAACAGGCTGAGATGATACTGGCTACAGAAAAGGAAGTCTTGATTGGTGGTGCTGCAGGCGGTTCTAAATCAACTAGTCTTTTAATGAGAGCTTTATTCTATGTTCAGGATGATGCCAATGAATATCATGCATTAATATTGAGACGTACTTTATCTGACCTGAAGCGTAAAGGAGCATTAATTCACAAAGCAAGTCAATGGTTAAATCGAAAGGAAATTCAAAATAATCCAAGCATCAAACCAAAGTGGGATGGAACAGAACATTCATGGACATTTCCCAATGGAAATTCACTAACCTTTGGATATTTGAGAAACATTAACGACTTGGATACTTATCAAGGTTCAGAGTACCAATTCATTGGAATTGATGAGCTTACACAACTTGAAAGATTCAAATACATTTACATGCGTTCTCGGGTAAGGAAAACAAAAGATAATAAACTTCCAACACAGTTAATGTGCTCAAGTAATCCCGGTAAGCGTGGAAACAAATGGGTAAGAGAAAGATTCATTGAAAAGATTGATGAGGACATTCAGGATAAATCTCAAATTCGTTTTATTAGCTCCAGTTATTTAGATAATATCTATTTGGATAGAAATGACTATGAAGAATACTTAATGGGTTTGGATAGAGTTACAAGAGAACAGTTAATGAACGGTAACTGGTATGCTTCAGTTAAAGGTCAGCTATTCGATGAATCAGACTTCCACATAATCTCTCATGATGAATACATGAAAATACCAATCATTAAGGTTATCAGATATTGGGATCTTGCAGCTACAGAAGTATTGAACGATGATAAATTGAGAGGAAGTGATCCGGATTATACTGCTGGTGTTTTATTGGCTAAAGATCTAAACGGTAATATCTACATTCTGGATTCATATGAATTTCAGCTTGAATCACGAAACTTGATTAATGAAATACTGAACACTGCAGCACGTGACAAGTCAGATGTCCAGTATATTGAACTCGACGGAAGTACAGGTAAAAACTTCGGATTATTAATTATAGATGAGCTTAACAGAAGAGGATTCGCTACAGGTACTGGAAACTCAAGAGAAAATAAAATTGATAGGGCAAGAAGAGTTTCGGCTGATATTCAGAAGAATGGAATTTTCCTTGTTGGGAAGGATAGAACGGGGTTTACGAAAAAATGGGCCATGGAATTTTTAGAAAAAATTACAGCTTATCCTAATGAAGCTATTCATGATGATTGTGTAGTGGCATTCACTGGAGGTTATGAAAAAATATCTGCAGAAAAAGAATTACAAAGAGTTAATGTGGATAAATGGTACTCCACATGATAATTTAATTTGAGAAAATATTCACCATAACATTTGATTTAAACCAAAAAACCTAATGTATGGAACTCACATTAAATTTCGAAAATATTTTATGAAATTTATTATTTTTTTTAAATTTTTCTAAATTCTGTTATTATAAATATTATCATAAATTTTTTTATTAACAGATAAGTTTATATGCAACAGAAAATATATGTAATAATAGCACTAGAACAACTTTCCCTGTTTTAATGCCGATTGATGATAAAATGTACGAAGAAGATGTGTTTAGTTAAATTTGAAAAAACCTTGATAGAGTGATTTAAAAATATGAAAAATGATATGATGTGGAGAAATAAACTATGATGATTGCAAATACCAAAATATACAAAAATTTCCAAACTTCTATACCAAAAGAAGTAAGGGAAGCTTTTGATATTAATGATGATACAATTGTTGAATGGGGAATAACTGATGATGGGCAACCTGAAGTTAACTTCAGAAACAAAGTTAAATTAGACGATATCATTGGTATTGTAAAAACAGAGGAAGTTACGAATAGTGTAGAACTGAAAAAAGAGGTTTATCAAATATGAGTAAATATTTCTTTGATAGTTCATTTATAATTGCATTAGCATTAGATAATGATAGTAATAAAAGTAAAGCCTTAGAACTTACAGATTTATTATCTGAAGAATGTTACATTGGAGACAATGTGATAGAAGAAGTTGTAAATGTAGTTAATCTCAAAGGTGATGCTAATAAAGCAGAAACTTTGTATAACTTCATGATGGATAATTTTAAAATTATAAATGAACATGAAATACCTAATTACAATACAAAGACAATTAAAGTATTTAAAAAGTTCAATGGCAAATTAAGTTATACGGATTCAAGCATGATTGTATCTGTGCTTGAGCATAATATTGACTATCTTGTCACTTTTGACAATGAATTCAAAAGAGAGGAGCGAATTAACGTAATAGGTATCTAAATACATAGTTTGTATAAAGATGGGGAATGTAAAGAGTGACATTCTCCAAATTATTTTTAAATAATTTAAATAAGGATTTCAAGATTATGACTTCAGAAATATTAATTATGAATAAAAATGCAATTGCTATGGCGGCAGATAGTGCAGTAACCGTTGGAAATAGTAAAACCTATAATGGAGTGAATAAATTATTCATGTTATCAAACGATCCTCCAATGGGGATAATGATTTTTGGTGCAGCTGATTTTGAAGGAATTCCGATGGAAACGTTAATTAAAGAATATCGTAAAAAAACAGATTTCAATGTTAAACAGGATATAATTACAATTAAAGATGATTTCTTAAAGTTTTTAGGGGCAAATACTCCAAATTCTGATTTTGAGTCTATGATATCTGCAGGTTTAAAAACATTTGAAAGTTTCATAGTTCCTAAAATAAGCAACTTTGATGGTGAAACTTTAGTTAATTTCTTAAATTCGATTAAATGTGATAAGTTACCTTCTTTTTTAAAGAGTTATGAAACAATAATTAACAAGTATAATCTTGCATTTGAGAATATGATTCCAGATACTGTAGATAATAAATATCATGAAAAAATCATTGCTGATTTAAAAAATATCTTTTTAAATTCGTTGATTAAAATGGGTACTGGGATAGTCATTTCAGGATTTAGTAGTCAAGATATGTTCCCATCTCTTATTCATTTTAATTTATGTGTTAATAATAATGGAAAAATTGAGATTATTGATTATAATGAAGTGTTAAATCATAATGGTAATGGAATTTTTCCTTTTGCTCAAAAAGATGTAATCGATACGTTTTTAACAGGTATTGATTTAAATTTAGGAGATACAATTGTTGCATATTTTGATAATTTCCTTAAGAAATATCTAAATGAATTACGTGTTGAATTAAATTCTAATAAAAAAATTAAGGGTAAGTCATTGCCTGCAGTTAATCAGGTTTTGGATAACTTTGATAAAACATCTAATAAACGGGTTAATGAATTTGCAGAAAATATCGTTGAATTAAAAGAGGATTTTAATAAGCCGATTATAGGATCTATTGGAGCATTACCTAAAGAAGAATTAGCTAATATGTCTGAATCTTTAATTCATATTACTTCTTTAAAAAGAAAAGTTGATTCAAATCTAGAAACTGTCGGTGGAGATATTGATGTGGCGATTATTACTAAAGGTGATGGTTTTATTTGGAAGAAACGTAAGCACTATTTTGATGC
The DNA here is from genome assembly GCA_030539795.1 of Methanobrevibacter sp. GTDB lineage: Archaea > Methanobacteriota > Methanobacteria > Methanobacteriales > Methanobacteriaceae > Methanocatella. Next base: position 1,798 of record JAUNXN010000004.1, on the reverse strand, counting down.
GGAATTAAATCCACAATTTTTTGAAAGAGAAAAATAATATTAATTTAAATATTTTGTTAACTATACATTAATATTAGGTGGAATTATGTTGAAGTATGTGTCTGAGAACGGTTCTAATGATACTATTTATGATGAGGAATATTTTAGACAACGTGCAATAGATTTGTCTAATGAGTCTATTGCTAATCTTAGGCGAGAACTTGATGAAATGAAAGAGAATAGGTAGTTGAATTCCGGGTATGAGTTTTCTCATACTATTTTACTTTTTTGTAAGATATTTTTTAAATTATTTTTTTTATTTTGGTTTATTTATCTTTTTCGCCCCGTTTTTTTAATATTTTTAATATATTCTTTTCTCTAATTCTTAATTCATAAATTATTGTTTCTGTGTCAGTTATCTCTTTAGATATGACATTAAAATTCAATCCAACCTGTACATCATCCGGTTTTAATATGGGTTCACCTCTTGCATTCTTTTTCGGTACTCTTTTTAATCTTCCGTCAATAGCTATTATTTCAGTATATCTTCCCTGTTGAATTTCAGATAATATCTTGAAGTAGTCTCTTTTTCTTTGATTCAGACTTTTGAATCTATTCAACTCATAATATATCTGTTGATTTAATTGTTTGAGTTTTTGATTTAATGGTATCCAAAATTCACATGTATTTTTGTTTTTGCAGATTTCATGATTTGGATAACAGTCACATCTAAACATATTTATCAGCTCGCTTTCTAAAGTAACCTAGTAACTTGGTAACTTATCAAAATAAGGTAACTTGGTAACCCAGTAACTTGGCAAACACAAGTATTTTTCACTACTATAGGCCCCCTCCCATTGGAGGTCAGGTTACCTCAAAATGTGAAAAAATAAAATGAATTTAAATAGCTTTAATCTAAAAATAAACTGTTTAAAATCATTTAAATTTTTTCGGTGAGGTAACTTGAGCATCAGGTTACCTCAAGTTACCAAAAGTTACCTCACAGGTTACTTCATTCATCACTCTCCTTTTCACTTAAATTCGGATATAGGAATGTTAAAAACTTATCAAACCTAACAACCATAACTTTTGTAGATTTGGGTATTTTAACAGATTTATATTCCCAACCTAACAATTCAGCAATCCCTTTCACGTCATAACACACTTCATTAGCGTTTTTCAATGCCTTTTTAAGACCGCTTGTAAAGCAGACATAGTCAAGACCATCACGGCCATGATGCAGCACCATATAAGGTATCAGACGCTCATTGATAATGTTAAAGACACGTTCATAGAAGTCATTTGAGTCTTTAACAGAATCTGTGAAATAGTCATGATATTTTATCGGATATCCATCTTCTGCAGAATAGACCTTAATGCTTTTGTTGTGCTTGTTAATCTCGTCAATGAAAAACATTCTCAGATATTCTATTTCTTCATCATCCAAATCTTCAGGGGTTACTGATTCGGCAAATGCCAATAACCAATCAGGACATTCACGTTCACATTGAGTATATGCTCTTCTGATCAGTTCATTGCTTAGTTCCTGCCAGGGCAGTCTCAACAGTTCTATATCCTCGTTTATTTCGTTTACTGCAAAGTCTGCAAGATACTTCAAATGATGAAACAGACAATCTTTGGGAGAGTCCATTTGGAAATGCTCCATAAATTCCCTTTTCTCATCATCTGTTTTTTTCTCACTGTGAGTATACATTAGCTGAACAAATCTTCTTGTCAACCCTTCGACATTAGGCAATGGACTGTTGGATGTGAAAGACAAAGTAGATAATGCAAGGATAATAGCTAAGTTCCTTCCTTC
>JAUNXN010000055.1:3755-9796 GCA_030539795.1 Methanobrevibacter sp. | reverse complement strand
AAGATCCCTTATGCTTCTTGGTTTTTCATGTTTGATTGTATTCAATATGATTAAATCCAGGTCTGATAATGATAATTTGCTTGTAACCAAACTTTCGGTTGTTTCAATCATTTCATCGGGATTTTGTTTGTAATATTTCCAATTTTCCAAATCCACATACATTTTCATATTATTGGTTCTTTTAAACAGTTTTTCCAATTCGCTGATAGATTTATAAGTTTCTTCCATTTCACGAATGAATTCCTGACCATTTTGCTTTTTAACTAAAGTAATAATCATTTTAACATCCCCATTAACTCTTCAATATCAAAATTCTTTGAAACATTTAAGTAATCTTTAATCAGTTCATAGATTTTTTCACAATCCTGCATCGACAATTCAACACTATATGCATGATTTTGTGGATCCGGATGAATATGCGCCCTACCAACATGATAATTATCAATTAAAATATTATCAGGCATTATAATAATAGACCACCCCTTTGGTGTTTTTACCTTGTAGAGAATCTTATCCCCAATTGATGCCTTGTTTTGTTTTTTCCTTATCATGTAACAATATATCCATTATAATATTTATATATTTGTTGGTTTTTAACCAACACAATTATATATACATAAGTAAATTTAATAATACCAACTAAATTTTCAAATCCAAAGGCAAAATTCAAATATAATAATAAATTAACAGAACGAATTATCCTATTTTTTAAACTGGTGGGTTTTTGAAAAAAATTTAATTAATAGTTCAATCTAAAATTTAATTATTTAAAGTGCAATGAGTATCGCCAAGCCGGTACAAATTTAGCGCACTTACAAATTAATGAAGGTAATGTAATATGTCAAAACCTGTTGTTGCAATAACAAGACCTAAGGATAGGGCAAAAAAGGCTTGTGAAATTGTAAAGGAATTGGGCGGCGTGCCTGTTCTTGCGCCGACACTTGACTTGGAGCCTGTAAATACCGAATCACTGAAAAATCTGGTTGAAAGAAAGGATGATTTGGACTGGATTATATTCACATCCCCTACAACCATCGTTTCACTGAACAAGTTCTATCCCGATTTCATCAAAACCCTAAGCTGCAAATTAGCGGTCATCGGAAACAAGACAGGAAGGCTTGCCGAAAAAAACGGCATGACAGTTGATTTGATGCCTGAGGATTTCACGGCCGAAGGGCTTATTGAAGAGTTCAAGAAAAGGGGAATCACAGATAAGGTAATCGGAATTCCAAGAACCGCTTCCGCAAGGCCGGTTTTACCTGAAGAGCTGGAAAAGCTTGGAAACGAAATCATATTGGCCGAAGCCTACAAATCACTTTTTCCGATGGATGAGGATGCAGTAAAAGATTTGATTTCAAAAATCGAAAACAGGGAAATTGATGCGATAACCTTTACAAGCCCTTTGACTGTTGAAAATTTCTTTGAAATCGTTGAAGACAAACAAAAAATAGCCAAATTGCTCTCAGAAAACCTACTGACCGTCTGCATTGGTCCGATTACAGCAAAGGTTTTGGAAAAATATGACATTGACCACATTTACCCAGATACCTATACAGTTCCAGACATGATGGAACTGCTATTCAAAACATTAGACAGGTGTTAATATGATTACTATATGGCCGCAATACTTAAATAAAAACCTATCCCTGAAAGAGGGACGCAAGATTTCAAAAGAGGATGCCGTAAAGGATCCGAGCATGAATGAAATCGAAAAAGCCTTGAAAAGGCTTGGACTTTCCTACAACATTGACAAGGAACGCGCTTATCCTGGAAAATGGTATGAAAAATCCGGAAGGGCCCTTGTCGAATGGGAAGGAACAAAACTGGAATTGATAAGAGAAGTTAGCTTGAAAATAAAAGAGATTAGACACTGATTATTATGCAAATACCACCACAAATGCACGAACAGTACCTGCAGGCGAAGGAAATTATAGAAAACAGCGAAGACATCAAGGTATATTCCCATATCGACTGCGACGGAATCTGTTCAGGCGCAATACTATCAACCATACTAGACAGACAGAACAAGGAACATGAAATCGAATTCGTAAACCTCGATGTATTGGACAATATCGAACTGACCCATGAGCTTACAATATTCTCTGATTTGGGATCAGGCCAAAAGATTGACGGCAAAGCCCTCAAAGGCCAAAAGATAATTGTTCTGGACCACCACCCTCCATTAAGGGACCTTGACTATAAAAACGATAAGGACTATACCTATATTGAGATTAATCCAATGCATTACGGCATTGACGGGTCATACTATGTCTGCGGAGGAGGCTTATGCTACTTTCTAGCAAAGGAATTCGGATATACGGATTTAAGCTGGATTGGAGTTTTATCCGCAATCGGAGACATGCAGAATACGAAAAGCGGACACTTCGAAGGGCTGAATGAAATCATCCAGCAGGACGCAATCGACGGCGGATACCTTGAAGTGACAAAAAACGACCTCAACATCTACGGAAGAAATACAAGGCCTCTATTCGTTGCCCTGTCATATTTCAGTGACGTTAAGCTTCCAATCACCAACAACACCGCAGAGACAATGGCAATTCTGGAGGAGTTGGGAATCGACGAAAAGCACAACCGGAAAACATTGAATGAACTGACCATGCCTGAAAAGGCCAAGCTTTTCCAGTACCTCATATCCATGCTTTCAAAAGTTGTTCCCGGAAAGTACGTCAAATATGTTCCGCAGTTGATTATGGGCGACGCATATACATTTCTAAAGGAAGATTCCGACAGCTTTCTAAGGGACGGGTCAGAGTTTTCAACTGCAATGAACGCATGCGGAAGAAACAGGCAGGAAAAGGTTGCGATGGAAGTGCTTAAGGGAGATAGGCTTGTAGCATTGGATGAGCTTGAAAGTGTAAGCCTTGAGCATAGGCGAAATCTTGCACAGGCAATAGCAAAAGTCGCTGAAGGGGACGAAACCAACATCATTGAAATGGAAAACCTGCAGTACTTCGACGGCACCGGAATCAAGCCTGAAATTGTCGGGACAATAGCTGGAATGATTTTGGGATACTGCAACTGGAAAAAGCCGGTGATAGGATTTACCCAAACCGACGACAGCGGACTTAAAGTGTCCCTCAGGTGTTCCAGACTGCTTTCATACGACGGAATCCACTTCGGAAACATAATCCGCAAAGTTGCAGGCAATGTCGGCGGAAGCGGCGGAGGCCACGCAATGGCATGCGGAGCATACATACCTATTGACAAAAAAGATGAGTTCCTCAACCAATTTAATGACAGCCTTGATGGCATGTTAACTAATTAGTTTATATAAGATAAAGATAAATATATAAATTAATCAAGTAAAATTGAGGGATGAATTATGATGAAAGCATTTAAGAAAAGAGGTGCACTTACACATTTTCAGATTTTGAGTGAAATATCTAAACAAGATCCGCATCTCAAACAAAAAGATTTGGCTAATACTTTGGGAATTACCATACAAGCTGTTTCTGAAAATATCAAAACATTAATCGAATTGGGATACATCACTTCCAAAGACGGAAGATCACCATATAAGATTACCCAAGCAGGAATTGATAAGGTAAAAAAAGATGCTATAAGCTTAAGAAAATATTCCGATTCCGTTTTAGAAACAATGAACCATTATAAGACCATTTGGCCGGCAATTGCAACTGAAGAGCTTAAAAAAGATGATATTGTTGGTCTTTACATGGAAGATGGAGTATTATATGCTCACAAAAAAGAGGAAAATGCGACAGGCCTCGTTTTGGATGATGCAGAAGAGGGCATGGACGTTTCCTTAACCAACCTAACCGGACTCATTGACATGAGCGTTGGTGAAGTTACAGTCATTATTGTTCCTACTATCAAGGATGGCGGATCCAAAGCTTGCGATTTGGATTTAATCAAAAACGTTTATGACAAAGGAACAAACACCGGCGAACCGATAGACAAAGTTGCCGTAGCAGGTACCGTTTCCCGTGCCGTTGTTAAAAAATTAGGTCTTCCGATAGACATTGAATTTGCAGCACCGCAGGCAACCGCAAATGCTGCCCGCAAAGGATTGAACGTAATCGCCATTTGCGTAGGGGACATGAGCAAAGCATTTACTCGTGAACTCGAAGCTGAAAAAATTAAATTCAACATTATTGATGGGGCAAAATAATTAATTTTCCCTCATTTTCTTTAATAAAGCTGCTGCAAGCTCCAAATCACTGAAATTCTTATTTTTGTTATTTTCAATTATTTTTATATATTTGTTCAAATTTTTTTTTGAGTTCTGAACATCGTTTAAAATCAACTTTACTTTAATTTCATCAATTTCACTAAGCGTGGGAATTTCCTTTTCAATTATTTTATTGTCTTTTAAAATATTCCTAAAGCGCGGAACTTCGTCTTTAGAAACCAACGTAAATGCAAAGCCTGTTTTTCCCGCTCTGGCAGTTCTTCCAATCCTGTGGATATAATCATCATTGTTTTGGGGAACATCATAGTTAATGACAACATCCACACCGTCAATATCAAGGCCACGTGCAGCCACATCGGTTGCAACAAGAATGCTGATGTTTCCATTTCTAAACTTATTCATTACCCTATCCCTTGCCTGCTGTGCCATGTCTCCATGAAGGGAATCGGCTGAAAAATCCTGTTTTCTCAAATGTTTTCTAACAAAATCAACACTCTTTTTTGTATTGCAGAATATCAAAACAAGATTTGCATCATATGCCTCAATCAAACGAATCAGATAATCGAATTTATCTTTAATATCGCATTTAAATGAATACTGAGTAATTTTCGGAATGTTTTTCTTCTTATTTGAAACCTTGATAAATTTGGGGTTCTTTTGATATGCCTCAGCAATCTGGCGGACTTCCTTAGGTATTGTAGCTGAAAAAAGCAGGGTCTGCCTTTGACGGGGAGTGTCTGATAGAATCCTTTCAATATCTTCCCTGAATCCCATTTCAAGCATTTCATCGGCTTCGTCCAAAACAACGCTTTCAATTCCTATCAAATCCAGGTTGCCCCTCTCTATATGGTCAATTACACGGCCGGGAGTTCCGACAACTATATGGACCCCTTTTTTCAATACTCTTGTTTGCTTTCCTATTGGCTGGCCGCCATATACCGCCAATATCTTGAGTTTTTTTATCTTAGAGCCCACCTTTGCAATTTCATCGGCCACCTGCATGCACAGCTCCCGTGTGGGGCATAATATGATGGCCTGAGGAGACCTGTCGGGAATGAATACCTTCTCCAAAATAGGAACTGCAAATGCAATTGTTTTTCCAGAACCCGTTTGAGCCTGTCCTATGATGTCTATACCTTTTAAAGCATCAGGAATAGCCATGGATTGAATTGGAGTTGCCTTTGTAAAACCCATATCGCCGATAGCTTCCCTTATCTCGCCACTGATGTTGAAATCATCGAAATTCATTATTATTAAATATTTAAAAACAAGCTTATATTAATTTTGATTGGCGTGACTTTTGGGGAAATTCCCTCAAATAGCACAGTATCTCATAAGAGTCATTCATGATTCCCTCATCAGAGGTTCTTTTTTTGAAATATCTCATCAGTTCATCATTGTTTGGAGATCCAACGGCATAGCTATCACCAAACTCTTCAATATACCTTTCTTTCAAGCCCGGGAAGTGTTCATCCAATTTCCTGTAAAAGTGCTGGCGGTTTCCGTCCCTTAAAGTCAATCCCATATTGAAGCAGAATATTCCCTTAACGTTCACCTCAACGCAATGGTCAAGTATTGCCCTTATATTTTCAAGCTCATCGTTAATGTAGGGCAGAATGGGGCATAGCCACACTACCGTTGGAATTCCGGCATCATCCAATTCCTTTAAAACCTCAATCCTGCGGGATGTTGGGCAAACATTCGGCTCCAAAATCCTGCACAAATCATCATCTGCAGTCGTAAGGGTCATCTGAACGACAGCCTTTGCCTTTTCATTGATCTTTTTAAGCAAATCCAGGTCCCTTAAAACCAAATCCGATTTTGTAATGCATGTAAATCCGAATCCATAGCGGTCAATCAGCTCAAGGGA
>JAUNXN010000055.1:0-3655 GCA_030539795.1 Methanobrevibacter sp. | reverse complement strand
GTATATAAAAAAGTAGCAAGAGCAAATGAAAAGTATTAGAACAAAAAATGACAAAGGAATATTATGCAACAGAAAAACATTATCGGATATGAAAAGGAATATGAAATTAAAGAGCATCCTTCCATAAAAGGTCTTCAGATAATTGAAGGGAAAAGCAATTTCCCCATCAGCTGGCTCAACAAGCAGGGATATTGCGAATACCAGTTATATCTCGAATACATGGAAGGCATAAAAACACCGCCTACGCCTGAAATGACACATGGAAGCCAGATTCACAAGGAGCTTGAAGACATATTCAAACAGGATTCAACACCATCAACATTCGAGGATGCGGTCGAGGCATCAAAAAGCGAAGCGTCAATGTCAAGGGAATGCTTTGTGATTGCACCGGAATACGGAATCAGAGGATTCATCGATGAAATCTGGATGACACCTGATGAAATCGTGATAATTGACGACAAGCCTGGCAGAACACCCTACCAATCCACCATGAACCAAGTAAGGGCATATTGTCTTGCCTATAAGGACATGACCGGAGACGACAGAAAAATCAAGGGTGCTTTAAGGGAGCGCGGAACTTCAAACCTGTTCTGGATTGAAATATTTACACCGGAAGTTGAAAATGAAATAAAATTCACAATCGACAGAATGCATGGACTGTTCGACGGCACCAAGCCATTCATACCAACCAAAAATCCGAACAAATGCAGGTCCTGCAGCTTCAAAAACGATTGTGAACATGCAAAATAACAGATCAAAATGAATAAAAAACTAATTTCAAAAATATTGCTGATCGTATTTATCGCCACATTAGTCCTTACTGTTGCAAATACATTCATGGGCGAAAACAACACTCCGGAAAACCAGACAGGAACATTGACAATCGGCAATGAAAGCGTTCACTATGAAAAGGTTGGAAAATGCCTGGAAGTCATTGACGGAAACACCATACAGGTATACGGCGTCGGCAGAGTCCAGCTGATTCAGGTGGACAGCCCATCAAAGGAACCCGGATTCAGTGATGCAAAGAAATTTGTCGAGGACAATTGTCTTGGAAAAACAGTTTATCTGGATATAGACGACAAGCAGCCTGAAGACAAGTTCGGACGTACATTGGCCATTGTCTACACTAACACAACAGACATCAACAGGGAACTGCTGGACAATAACCTGGCCGAAATATCATATTTCACACCAAGCGAATTTAAAAAAGGAGAAGTATAGTTAAACTGCCCTATTCAATCCCAAATAGATTTTGTTTTTCTTATATACCTTTTCCAATATCTCATTCCATTCTTCAACACTTATGCGACCTTTGTTTGGAATGAGACTGTCAAGTGATGATTCGTTCAAATTCAAAATATCGGCAAGAACAAAGGACAATGCCCTTCCGGTCAACGGCAGATCATAAGGGTCATAGCCTGTGACTGTCAAAACCCAGATGTTGTCTCTTGAAGCACTGTCATACTCTTTTTTCAGGCTTTCAAACCAGCTGACAACTCTGGCATCCTCTTCACCGATGCCGCTACCTATTGAGATATAATAGTCTTCAGCTGAAAAATCAATAGAACCAATAGCCTTTTCGATTTTGGAGTTTAGCTCATCAGAACCTATTTCCAAATCAAATTCATTATTTGTAATGTAATCGGACAGATAGTTTTCAATTTCCTTTCTGTTTTTGAAATAGCCTATCGGCTCCAATCTGTCAGGGTCCCTATCACATAAATCATAGATTAAATCCTCATCAACGTCGACGATTTCATATCCCTCAAGCTTATGTGATTTATATTCCTTAAAATCAATGCAATAATTTTCCAAATCTTCCTTATTCAAATACCAAAGCACTTGGACCTTTTTAATCATTTCAATCAAAATATGAAAAAATGAGCTTATCTAAGCTCATCAACAACAACTGTCTTTGTAATGTTGTTTAAAATCCTATCAGTTTTTAATATTTTACCTATAGCCCAATCAAAAATAATTGGAATCCAGTAAATTTTAGTCAAATTACGCACAATTGCCTGTGGCCATGAAATCATAGCCCCATTTTTGGATCTTACCTGTAAATACATTAAAGATTTACCAACAGTAGCTCCGTTGAATTTTTCACATAATATGAAGTAAACTAATATCAAAACAGGAGTAACATATGGGAAATACTGATATACCATGTAAGAATTATATGGATTTACCAAAAAGAACAATAAATAAGATACAATCCACATGAACGCTGAAACGACAAAAAAGTCAATTACATATGCAACAACTCTTCTTGAAAATACACTTGCCATATTATCACCTTAACAAACTCTAGGAACCGGATCGGCAATAGGTGCTTCTAGAATTCTTTCACCGCCAATAGGAGTGTTTACAACAACATAATCCCCTTCGACGACTTCACCGATAATGGCTGCATTCTCTCCGTATTTTTCGCCTTTAATGGCTTCAAGGATTTCTTCAGCCTTATCCGCTTTAACACCCATTACAACTTTACCCTCATTTGCAACTTCAAATGGGTCAATGCCTAACATTTCGGATACTGCATGAACCTCTTCCTTGATAGGAATTGCATCCTGTTCAAGAACTACCCCGACACCTGATTTTGAAGCCATTTCATTTATGGCATTTGCAAAACCTCCACGGGTAGGGTCTTTCATAGCAGTAACCCCTCCAATTTCTAAAGCTTTTTTAATAATATTCCACATAGGAGCAACATCAGATTTCAAATCAGTTTCAAATCCGAAGCCTTCTCTGAATGACATCAAACTCATCCCGTGGTCTCCCAAGCTGCCTGTGATGATGATCTTATCACCAACCTGCAAAGTTGAATCACGAATGACCTCGCCTTTCTTGGCGATGCCTATGCCTGTGGTCACCATTACGATGCCGTCAAGCTTATCCTGAGGCATTACCTTGGTGTCGCCTGTGATTACGGCAACGTCCACTTCCTCACATGCCTCATTCAAGGATTTTATAATTCTGTCCAAATCCTCTATCGGAAAGCCTTCCTGCATGATGATTGCATTGGAAATGGCTAATGGACGAGCTCCCATTACAGAAACATCGTTAATTGTTCCGGCAGCTGAAATTCTACCTATATCTCCACCTGGGAAAAATAACGGATCGATAGTATGACCGTCTGTTGTAAAAACAATCTCATAATCGTCTCCAAGCGGAATGGATGCGCCATCATCTAAGGCATCTAAACTAATACCACCATTAACGCTTTTTTTAGTGATATTGTCTAAGATTGTGCTGGCAATTAAATTAGCCATTACTTCTCCACCAGCACCATGATTCATACTAATTTTATCGTCTGACATATTATCTCCTAACTAAATTTACAATATAAAACAATATTTGTAAAAAGAAGTATATTAATTTAGTTAAAAAAATTTAAAAAAAAAGAGAATTTAAGAAATTAATCTTAAATTAAAATTCCGTTGACAACACCATCCTGACCAGGTCTGGATGTTACTTTAGCATTACCTTCAGGGGTTTCTACAATAGCACCTTTGGTAATGATGTTCCTTCTAACGTAGTTAGGGTTTGCGGTGTTTTCAACAACATTCAAGATGTCTACTACTTGAGTTTTACCGTTAGCGTCAGTTACGTTGATTTTGTTAGCAGTAGCTAATCTGAGTTTTTCGTTTCC
>JAUNXN010000162.1 GCA_030539795.1 Methanobrevibacter sp. | reverse complement strand
TTTCAGGAATCAAATCAAAGAATATGGATTACTTCAAAATAAGATTGGATGAGCTTTCAGAAATGGGTTATTTTTAATAAAATTTTGGGTGATGATTTTGAGGACTTTTAAGTTTAATTAACTTTGGTTTTGTGTTTTGTTTCAATTTCAATTTCACATTCGGCATTGTTTTTTAATATTGCTCTTTGTGTTTTGTGTCTGGATGTTTTGGGGCTAGGTTTCAGCAGTTTAATTTTTCTGGCCTCACATCTGATCTTTTCTCCTTTAAGTTTATCGCCTTTGTTTAAATTTGTAGTCATATATATCACCATTTAACATTCAATTCCATTCCTTCACTTTCAATTTCATCAATAATGCTGTCTACATCAAATAAATCTAGTTGTAAGTCAAATACTATATCCGATAAATCAGGATTAGGATTGTCCGTACAGTATTCAATTATCTCCTTTTTCATTTGGGATTTTGGGATTTCCCTTAAGCTCATTTCCCTTTGCAAATTCTTATCAAAATCGCTGTTGAAATAGGCTGTTTTTGCAATCAGATTGATTGCACTGTCACAACCCATTTTATCATAGTTTTCATTTGACAGATATGGAAATAAGACAATAGGGCAGAATATATCTTCAATCAGATAATCTATTTTTTCATAGATATCATTGAAATGAGTAAGTATGCCATTAAAGAATGTTTGTTCGCTAACATGAACATTGACCAATAGCTTTTCTTCTGTTGTCCATTCCAATTTATCGCATAATTCCAGTGAAAATGTGGTATTTGGAAAATGATTAACTAAAAGAGGTCTGATAGAGTTTAATATTTCAAATGTATTATCATTATTCACAATAAATTTATTTATTTCCGTTTCAGGTGAAATTAATATGTAATTTCGGTTTAAATCATATTTCATTCTGCTTTCTCCTTTGTTTAAATTTGAAAAATTGTTGTCATTTAATAAAATTGATTTAAAATTTATTAAAATCCATCTATTTCATAATTAAAGATTAATATATTCCTTATTGATTAAATAATTTATTATTTTACTTGTTATCAATTTTATAAGCTTAAATGGGCATTATAATTAAAAATCAATATTGATAATAAAAGTATTATATAAGATACTTTTTCACAAAATTTTAATAAAAAGTTTTTTATAAAAAACCATTTTTGGAGCAGATACTATGGTTGAGCGAAAACTGTACATGGACAAGATCAGCAGTTTCATAAATCAGGACATCATAAAAGTGATAACAGGCATAAGACGTTGCGGAAAATCATATTTCTTTAAACTAATCATTGATGAACTAAAAGAAATGGGAGTAAACGAAGAAAATATTCTATTGATTGATTTGGAGCTTCCGGAGTATAACATGATCAAATCAAACAGCCAGCTTGACGAAATCGTACTGGAATATCTCAATAGCCATGAGGATAAGGTATACATGTTTTTCGATGAAATCCAGAATGTTGAAGACTGGCAGATTTCAATAAACAGTTATTTCAAGCTGCCTAATGTGGAAATATTCATTACAGGGTCAAATTCCAAACTGCTGTCAAGCGAACTGTCAACCTATCTGACCGGAAGATACGTTTCAATAGACATGTATCCATTCTCCTTCATTGAATTTTTGGATTACAAAAATGAATTGGGCGAAAAGCCGATAACGGCAAACGAATTAAAGACAGAACTAGAAAACTATTTTGATGAATATATGGCCTACGGCGGTTTTCCAATAGCCATTTCCCTGAAGGACCATAAGGAGATAATCTTGAATGACCTGTATTCGTCAATCCTGCTGCATGACATTGTGGAGCGCCATGATATAAGAAACGTCGGTTTGTTCAACAGAATCGTTAAATTTTTGATAGAAAACATCGGCAATCCGATATCCGCCCACTCAGTATATAACTATCTGAAGCACGAAATTTCAGAAATTTCAAAGCCGACAATATACAATTATCTGGATTATCTGGAAGAGGCATATGTACTGTCAAAGGCAAGTCGTGAAGATCTGATTGGCAAAAGGGAAATAACCGGCTCTGAAAAATATTACTTGATGGATTTGGGCTTTTATAAATCTCAACTGGAGGAAAAACAGCAGAATACAGGTCATATTTTGGAAAATATCGTATATCTGGAATTGCTCAGACAGGACTATAAGGTAACAATCGGCAAAATAAACGAATCTGAAATCGATTTCGTCTGCAGGAAAGGCAATAGGAAAATATATGTGCAGGTCTGCTACCTCATAAACGAGGATGAAGAAATAATCAAACGTGAATTCGAACCGCTTTCAAAAATAAGGGACAACTATCCGAAATACGTATTGAGCATGGAAAAATCGGACTATTCACGTGACGGCATTGAACACGTAAACATCATAAGATTCCTGAAAAATCCCGATTGTTTGGCCAGTTAAACACAAGTTATATAAAACCGGAACAGATATGTATTAATAGTGATATTCTATGTTAGAGTGGACTGTTTGTAAAAATTGCGGAAAGATTTTGGATAACTCCCAA
>JAUNXN010000161.1 GCA_030539795.1 Methanobrevibacter sp. | reverse complement strand
TTCATGTTTTGATGAATCAGCTGGTCGGTCAGGTTCTTGTCAATGATTATTCCTTCAACTTCCTTGGAATATGCACCGGTATTTTTCCAGTAGACCATTCCTTTTGATGTTTCATTGAATGCATTCTTAAGAGTAAAGCTTGAATTTTCAGGAGTCTTGATTTCAAAGTAGTTGAAATCTGCACTCTTCAGGGGAATGTCATATGCTGTGACGTTTTCGGAAGGTGCTGTCGAGTTCTGTGTCAGCATAATGCCCCCAAAAATGATAATTATAATAGCTATTGCAGCAATAATTAATGTTTTCGGATTCATTTGTTTTCACCTATTTGATATTTATAGGGGGCTTTAATATTTATATTTCAATGTTTAATATTAATAATAGTGATACAATGATTTTCAATCGGAAAAATTTGATAATACTTTTAATATTATTAGGTGCTTTTTTGGTTATTGGAGGTGTTTGCGCACAGGGCGACGGCTTTTCACTGGCGGGAGTTGCAAAGAAAGTTTCCCCTACAAAAACTGTAACCGTCAAGATTTACAACTTCAAGCCTGGAGTTCTGTGGGCGCCGAAAGCCACCAAATTTAAAAATGGCGATGCAATAGCCGGATACGTCGAATACAACGGAAACATGCAGTTCGACAAGGGAACCGGAGTGACCGCATGGTATATCGGAAACGGCCTTAACGGGGATATCGAGCCACACCACACAAAATTGGTGAAAGCGAAATTCTTCTTTAAAAACAAGAAGGGAAAGGTAAAGACCAAAACCGTTAAGGGAAACGGCGGTGGACACATCTCCACAAAACTGATTAAGGGATACACTCCTTATAAGGCTCAAGTTTCTTATAAAACTTATTAGGTGATATTATGGATGATAAAGAAAAAGTCATTGAGGCATTCAGGTCTTCCGAAGATCCTTTGAATGCAAAAAAGGTAAGCGAAATTTCAGGCGTCGAGAAAAAAGAAGTCGACAAGATCATGAAAGAATTGAAAAAGGACGAAACAATCGTTTCTCCTAAAAGATGTTATTGGACCCTGGCGGAAAAATAATATCTTTTTTTACTTTTTTTAAATTAAAATAAGCATTTAATCAATTAATGCTTCGTTAGCGTTTGTCTGTGAAGTGCATCAATCCCTACTTGTTGTGTGATAATATGGAAGAAAAGATTAGGTGTCCAAACTGCAATAGATTGAATGGCATAACTAAGACCTGCAGCCATTGCGGAGGACAGATGTTAACCGATGAGCAGATTAAACTTATCAGGGATAATCCTGAGCCATATTGCCTTAACTGCGGAAGGCCTGTTGAGGTAGGCCAGGCAAAATGCGAATGCGGATATGAGTTTGCAGACGTCAAATGCCCAGAATGCGGCGAGATTAACGAATACACAAACAGGTTCTGCACAGACTGCGGAATACGCATATGGAATTCTCTTGCAGCGTTTCCGCAAAATCCTCCTAAAGGATGTATATTGGGTGATAAACTGATTTTGGACAGTGACTTTCTTAAAAGGGAACTGGTAAAGACCCCTCACCAGATTGATGGTGAAATCAATGCAGGAGTGCTTCGCTCCCACAATCTGAGGCATGACAAGCTGATTGACGAGATATGCTCCAGGTGGTGGATCGTCTCTCCAATCAACTGCATATCCTGCAACGGCGTAATGGACGCTTTCGAGAACGTTTGTCCGCAGTGCAATATCGTTCATCATGTCAGTGATGACAAGAACGTTTTGGAACTTAAAAGCATTAAGGACAACTATGTTAAACCCGAAAGGGACGTTAATGAATTGAGCAAGCTAAAATGGACCTATGTTTTAAGCGAAGATGACTTGGGAGATTATTTCCTTTCCCTGGCGCCCATGATTGGAGAATCCCAGGGCGAATACAGGCAAAGGCTCTTTCGAGAATACGGTGAAAACTGTGTCATTTCATTTCTTATCCAGTGTGAATGGAACATCTATTTTGGAGATAACTGCATAGGATGCGGAGGCGAATTTGAAAAATACCGATTGGACTGCCCGTCCTGCGGCATGAAAAAGAACGTACCGGCATTAAGCGTATTATATAATGACGATAATGTTGAAATCGAAGCTTTCGCAGGCCAGTTCGATGACTTTTCAAGATGCGTAACGGATGTCTGCAGGGATAACGGTGCAGACATAAGCCATATTGATGAGGGAATTGCGCAATGCCCTCAATGTCAGAATTATTTCCATTACTTGACTCCCGATTTTATGGATAGCCAAAAATGTCCTCATTGCGGTGTGCATTTTGACTTTAATGCCACAATATTTCAGGATGAATGGGATTATGCGGGAATACCCTATGATGAGTATATGGAAACATATTATGGGGTTAAGCGATGAATTGATTTTCCAGTTTAAATCTGTCAGATTTATATGTCAATTTTTTTATATTAATTATTATGCTGCCATCAAATCAGCTTGAAATGAGATTTTGAGTTGTGCCGATGGCATTGATTGCAAATCCATTCAAAAGGGAGGATAAATTTGAAAACCAATAGAATACTAATGAT
>JAUNXN010000054.1 GCA_030539795.1 Methanobrevibacter sp. | reverse complement strand
AATTTCAATACGATGTCCTTTTGGCATTCTTCCTGCCAGTAAATGCCGGTTCTATACTGTGTTCCAACATCGGGCCCCTGACGATTTTTAGAATATGGATCAACAATCGAGAAATATCTTTCTAAAATTTCATTTAAAGAGATTATTTTAGGATTATATGTTACCTTAACTGTCTCTGCATGGCCTGTTTTGCCGGTGCAGACCTTTTCGTATGTTGGGGCCAAATCCATTCCGTTTGCATATCCCACTTCAGTCTGGTTGACTCCTTTCAGTCTGGAGATGAATGCCTCAACTCCCCAAAAGCAGCCGCCGGCCAGATAAATCACTTGCAATTTTTCAAACATGTTTAATAATTTCATTTGGTATTATTTAAATTTTTAATTTCATTAACGGGTAATTATACTATTTGGAAATGATTTTTCCGACATAAAGCTTTTAAATTATTAAAATCATAGTAATATTATACATTGGAGGGAATCTCATGTTTTACAGTACAATAATGAAAATTGATTCAATTGATAGATTAAGGGATATTAGGGATGCTTTACTTGTGGAACAAGGTATCAACCCAACTCGTCAAGGTGAACAAGCAATCAAAGTGGTAGTTGAAAGGATTGATGAAATTCAAGCTACTCTTGATAAGTCCGCCACTAAAAATTTAAACAGAAACAGAAAATAAGTGATTTTTGTGATAAGAATTGTTACAACTGGCAGGAGGTTGCTTAGAAAAAGAATGTACAATTCACCGCACAAGCGCCATAGAAATGCCAGATATTATCGTGAAAATAAAAATTTAGTTAAAGCCCATCAGGAAAAATTCAAGGACATGAATGGGCCTAGAATAAGACGCAAAAGAAGGCCTAAGCGTGAAGTCGTAGGCGGATTTAAAATGTCTTATAGATATAAGTATTATCAAAAAGATTTGATAGAAGAAGAGAACATAGAAGAATCAGAATAATTCTTCTAAAATATCTTTTTTTGAAAAAACTTTCTTTTCATTGTGAATATCTAAAATAATACCTGAAAAAGCATCATCATTTTTTGAAAGTTCCTTAAATAAGTCAGCTGAAACTTCGCAGGGTTCGTAACCTTCCAATTCAAGATATTCATATCCATTTTCATATTCTTCAAGGCTTGAAAAGACAATAATCTTAAAGTCGTCGAGAGTTCCTGTAACTAAAAAGTCCCTTTCATGGTCTTTGCCTATTGCAGGACATATGAATTTCATCTAAAAGCTCCCGTTTCTGTCCATATTGAAGTTTTGTGAGTGAGGATTTATCACAAAACCCTGGAAATGTTCATCCTCTTCAGCTATTTTTGCAATATCCTCAGGTGTGACTACTTTCATTTCAAGATTATCCAAGAACAGTTTGGAAATCTTGGCGCTTCCGACGGCATATTCCCTGATGTCTGTAAATACAGGGATGATATACTCTTTACTGGATTCTGTTAATGTCAATTTGACAGGCCTTTCCAGCTCATCAACTAAAGTGAAGTATATCTCTTGGGGATATGTCTTTTTGATATTGCCCTTTACGGCTTCAAGTTCGATGGCACTTTCGCTTTTTAGCTTTTTAGCCATGTCTGCATATATTTGAATATACTCTTTGAGCTGGCTTTTTGAAGCCTTGACATTGTTTTTCTGATAATCTTCGTAGTCTTTAGGATCCATATCTATTCACTGCAGTCGTGTACATCTTCGCTAGCAATTACAAAGTCCCATTGAGGAGCATTGATTGCAAGGCCGATGAAGTCTTCGTCTTCAGAGTGGTCTGCTATAATTTCAGCACCTGTTTTTTTATCTAAAATGAATTCATTTTCGCCGAATTCTTTTTTGAATTCTTCAATAGCTATTTCCGCTTCTTGCTCATCGGTAAAAACAGGGATGACAAATTCTTCAACGTCATCGTCTTCATCGCTGATGATTAAAGCGACAACCTCTTTTTCATCGCTGTTTGCATTGCATGCGAAAATCAGTTCTTCGTTAAATACGCCATGTTCGATTTCATGGTAGATTTCATTTAGCTCGTCGATTTGCGCTTCGTTTTCTTTTTCAAATGCTTCATCGATGTCATCATTTGTTTCAAGGTATTCATCGATTTTTTCGCTTAAGTCATCATCAAGTTCAATGAATTTTTCAATTAATTCTTTAAGTTCGCTCATTATATCACCATAATAATCATTAAAAAAAGTTTTTAAAAACAAATGAACATTCTCTTCCTAAACACCACTAAAGGAATACAAACGAATGCTCATTTCAACCATCACCATTGTTCATATTATAAAAAAATAGTATATAACAATATGAACAATACTATTTATGATTTTAACCTATATAAAGGTTAAGGTTAATCAAAGTCACTTTCAATAGCTTTTATTAAGTTATAGATAATCTTATTTGTTGTTACATCAATATTGTTTTTCTCACCTAGGTCAATAACTTTGCCTGTCAGAGAATCAATTTCCGTTTTTATTTTCCTTTGAATGTCCTGATGTGTTGAGGAATAATGATTGTATGTATCTGGAACCAGCTTTGAGTAGAAAAGGTCTTTGTATTCATCCGGACTTTCCCATAAGGTGGTGTATCCTGATGATTTTATGACATTGAATATTTCATCTATAATTTTGTTCATAAGCTCAATTGTATAGTCATTTTCGGTTAGCTTTCCATAGTTCACATCCAATATTGCACCTAATGGATTTAATGAGCAGTTGTAAAGCATTTTTGCCCATAGATATTTGTCGACTTCATCAGTCAGTTCACATATGATTCCGGATGCTGTTATAATGTCAGCTATTTCCTGCAGTTCGGATGGATTTTCGCCCTGAAGGGAACCGATTAGAATAGGTTCTGTATAGACGGTCACTTCACTTATGTGCCTTTCCGGACGTGTAAAGCCTGTTATGACCCGTGCGGAAAATACTTCTTTTTTTGAAAAGTATCTCAAATAGGGGGCATCGTTTCCAAATCCGTTCTGGAAAATAATTATTTTAGCGTTTTTCCTTAGGATTTGCCTATTTTCATTTAACTTTTTGGAGATGTCGTCATTTGCGGTTGTCTTTGATGTTATGAAGACGTAATCGTAGGTGTTTTTTGGTATTTCCTCATAATCTTCATATACCTCAAACTCGTCCGGAGTAAATGAATAGTGTGCAAATAATCCTGTTCTTTTCATTCCATTTTTGCGGATTGCTTCTGCGGTCTTTCCACGAGCGAATATGCTTAGACGTGCATTTTGTGATAAAGCTGATGTTGCAAGTCCGATTCCAACTGATCCAGCGCCGATTACTAAAATATTCATGGTAAACATTCCTTCAATCAATGATATTAGTTATCTAAGTGGTTCCTTAAATTATTTTAGGTGCTTCTAAAAAAATCTTTTTTAATACTTATTTTAGGCATTACAAAAACTGTTGTTCTTAGTTTCACCTAAAAAGGAATTAATTTAAATATAAGTTTAGATTAATAATAATTTAATTAAATTCTGGTGAATTCAATGGATGAAATCAATTTTATTATAAGGGATGACGGCACCCTGAAAGTCTTTTTGAGCGAGGATACCTTTTATGTCTTAGAGATTTTGAAAGAGGATTATCCATATATCTACGAATCAATCAATAATGAAGGATTTATTTTAAAGTATGAGCAATGCAATCTATTTAAGGAGCTTCTTTGCGATAGGAAAGTTGTCGGATTTTGTTCATATGACTTTTCAAGGGAATTTCTAACAGTCGCATTGAATAACATCTATATTCTTCCCCAATTTAGGGGAAACGGTATTTTTCTCAAGGAACTTGAAAATACAATGATGGAACACAACAAGCCAAGCATTATGGAACCGACCCGCCTGGTTGTTGAACTCTTAATCAAGTATGGCTTTGCATGCAAAATCAATGACAGTCTTGTTGCAAGCGCAATTGAGTTCATTGTTCCTGGAAGCCATGTCCTTTCCAATCGAGGATATGAAAATGAGGAGCTTTCAACTCATTTCTATGATCTTGAAATTTCCGGATGCATTCATGTGCTTGACGTTGACGATGCCCATATTGCCTACAGCGCCCCATTGAATTATGATATTATCCATTATGATTGCATTGAAAAGAGGGAAAAAATGGACGATTCCTACTTTAAGGGGATTAGTGACACATTCAAAAGCAATGACTTGAACTTTATGGACATATTGCTTAATCTTGAAGAAAGGCTTCCGGTTAAAAACTACACTCTTGAGGAGGTCATAGGTGATGAAAGCGGTTTTTCACCATATATCCAATCCCTCATTGACGACGGACACGTAACTCATCAGAAGGCATTGGAGATAAAGCAGCAAATCAGGGAAGAATATGAGGCAGGGATGATACTCAATGAATCTCTGCTTGTCCGCCTTGCATATCTCTTTGAAGAGGACAGCGAGCCCAAAATCAAATCCCATTCAGACATATGCCCATACTGCGGCATGCCCATCGACAGCCACGACAGATTCTGCCATTTCTGTGGAATAAATTTGGAATATGATGTTGATGAAATGCAAAGCAATCTGCTTTCATCCATAAATGCGTCAAATGGCAATTTCAGGGAGGATATCCGATTTGTAGCCTACAAGTTTTTGAAATTGATTGATGAAAGGATAGATTTGGAATATTCAATATTTACAATCGAAAACACATATGATGTCTCCTGGTTTGACTTGAACCAATTTTTGGATGGGAATTATTATTTCAGGGATAATTCCATAACTCCTGAAGGCTATGATTTCATGAATGGCCATCCCCTCCACTTTTGGGAAAGGTATCATATGGATATTGTCAATTACACAGACTTTGAGGATTACTTTTACAGTCATGAGGACATGGAACCAATTGAAAGATGCCTGTCTTACTTGAGTCAATTTGATGATGACTGTGTATTGGAGATTATTTCTGAAATCAAAAAAGATGAAAAGTAATACTTTTTTTAGCATTGTAACTTTTTTTATAAAAAATATATTTTTGTAAAATTCTTATTTTTAATTTATAACCTTTTTATATGATTAAAATTATAATATAAATTATACATAATAAGTTAATCTTATTAATTTAGAATTTCTTATTAGTATGGATTAATTCATTTAATTCTAATAAAATATAGGAAAATGGTGTGATAATAAATGGATAGAAATATGAGAATAGGAATAATTGCTGCTGTTTCAATTATAGCTCTTTTCGTTTTATCTCTATTGATTTCTTCAACACCTGCCGGTGACGATAATGCTGTAAGATTCGGCGTATTAACATTATTGCCGCCTCTTGTTGCTATCGCTTTGGCTTTCATTACAAAAGAGACAGTCTTGTCACTGTTCATCGGTGTATTTGTTGGGGAATTCATGTTGTGTGTAAATGATTTAAACATCATTTCCACTGCAATAAACGCATTCCTTCAGTTAGGTACAGACATCATCGGATGTATGGCTGACCCTTGGAATGCAGGTATTGTTCTTCAATGTTTACTTATTGGAGGTATTATCCAATTGGTAACCAAAATGGGTGGTGCAAAAGCGCTTGCTGATGCATTCGCTAAAAGGGCAAACACTCCAAGAAAAGCTCAATTATTCACTTGGTTATTAGGTTTATGTGTATTCTTTGACGATTATGCAAACTCCTTGATTGTAGGTCCTATCATGAGACCTGTTATGGACAAATTACATGTATCTAGAGAAAAATTAGCATTTGTAGTAGACGCAACTGCAGCTCCTGTAGCTGGTATTGCAATCATTTCCACCTGGATTGGTTTGGAAATAAGTTTAATTGCTGCTGGTTTCGAGTCTGTAGGCGTAACCAATGTAACCGGTTTTGGAATATTCTTGCAAACAATTCCATATAGGTTCTATAACATATTCATTTTGATTTTCATTGTAATTTCTGCTTTGACATTATACGAATTCGGTCCAATGAAAAAAGCGGAACAAGCTGCTCGTGCTAGAAAAGAAAGCGAAGAAATCATTGCTCCTGAGGCTCCTGGTTTTGATGAAGTAAAACCTGTCGAAGGCATCAAATTATCCGTATGGAATGCAATCATCCCAATCGGTACACTGATTATCGGTGCTCTTATTGCATTCTACTGGAGTGGATACACCACTATCTTAGGTGGAGAAGATCAGGCTTTGATTACCTTAATGAAAACAGCTCCTTTAAGCTTTGACGGTATTTTCCAGGCATTGTCCCAATCTGATGCTTCCGTAGCTTTATTCCAGGCTGCACTTTTAGCTTCCATTGTAGCTATCGTTATGGCAGTCGGTGAGAAAATCCTCACTATGGAAGAGGCTATCAGCGAATGGGTTGGAGGTATGAAAACCATCGTTATTACCGGTGTAATCCTTCTTCTCGCTTGGTCATTAGGTACCGTTATCGGAAATATCGGAACTGCTGATTATCTGGTAGGTATCTTAAGCAATGCGCTACCTGCATTCATCGTACCTACATTGATTTTTATTTTAGGTGCTTTGATTTCATTTGCAACAGGTACATCCTACGGTACAATGAGTATATTAATGCCTCTAGCAATTCCTCTTGGTTGGGCGATCAGTTCAGGAGACATGTCCTTTACTATTGTCTGTACCAGTGGTGTATTGACTGGAGCTATTTTCGGAGACCACTGTTCACCGATTTCAGATACAACAATTCTCTCATCCATGGGTACAAGCTGTAACCACATTGACCACGTAAGTACACAAATGTACTATGCAATCTTTGTTGCATGTGTGACAATATTCATCGGTTACATCCCAGCAGGTTTAGGAGTTCCATTCTACATTTCATTACCAGTCGGTATTGTCGTAATGTATATTGGACTTAAGGTATTGGGTGAAAAAGTGGACTTTGATGAAGTTGGGGCATAGTCCCTCACTTCAATTTCTTTTTTTTATCGGACAATCACAAATTTAGGCATACCTAAAAATATTTATAGGTCTTTTTTAAAAATATGTTACATGAAAGAAAATAATCATTTGCCGGTATTTGGCGTAGGCCCATATTTGATTTTTCCGATTGCCATTGTTACAATAATAGCTGTTTCATTCTCATTTTATGGGATTATTCCATATTATTCAATAAAGGAATTAAATAATATAATAAGGATGCTTGGTGCTATTCTAATAATTTTTGGAGCCGTATTTTGGCTGTCAGCAGTTGTAAATTCAAAAGTCACTGAAAACATCAAAGAAAACAAGCTGGTTACAACTGGAATATATGCATATGTCAGACATCCAATCTACTCGGCTTTTCTATATGCAATCACTGGATTGATTTTTCTTTCAACAAATGTTCTGTTATTCATTTTTCCGGTCATATACTGGCTGATATTGACAGAAGCAATGAAACGAACTGAAGAAAGATGGCTGCTTGATAAATTCGGCGATGATTATTTGGATTATGAAAAAAAAGTAAATAGATTTATTCCAAGGTGAGTTAATGGGTTTTTTTGAGAATATGGGAAATCCGCAAGGAAAATTAGGTAATATCCAGCTGAAATCAATGAACAAGGAGCACACTCCAGTATCCCTATGGGGATTGAAGCACTTAAATATTAAAGAGAATGACATTATACTTGATGTTGGTTGCGGCGGTGGAATGAACGTTAAACGAATGGCTGAAAAGGCCAAAAAGGTCTATGGTGTTGATTACAGCATTGAAAGCGTAAAGCTATCCAGAGAAGTCAACGAAAATTTAATCCGGCAGGGCGTTGTTGAGATTATTGAAGGCAATGTCCAAAGCCTGCCGTTTGAAGATAACACATTTGATGCAGTAACCGCATTTGAAACCGTTTATTTCTGGCCGGACATCGAAAAGTGCTTCGGTGAAGTAAAAAGAGTCCTGAAACCTGGTGGGATATTTCTAATTGGAATGGAATCAAACGGGTCCAACAATTTCATCATGAAATTCTGGAAACATTTCATTGATATGGAAATGTATACAGATGAGGAACTTTTCTCATTTTTACAAAATAATGATTTCAGTGAAATAACTTCATATATCCGTGACGGAAGAAAAAAACAGGAAATAATCAAATCCAACGGAAAGGAAACCCGAGTGAATGATGATTACAGCAATGTATCCTTTTCGGATAAGTTTCTTGAATGGGTAACCGTAGTTGCAAGAAAGTAACTTTTTCGTGAATCTTTTTTTAAAATTAAATAATTTTTTATCCCCAAGTTTTCCTTGGGGATTTCAAGTTTCTATTTTTCTAAAACAGCAATGTAGTCCATTCTTTTTCTTAAGATTGGAAGCCAAGTAACAATCCTGTAATGCGGTTTGTAGACATTAACGCCATCAAATAGGTTGACGTCTTTAATCCATTTTAGGTTATGGTTGAATTTTGTCAGTTCATGTCCTTTTTCAACGCCCCATATGAATTTGGCGTTTGTATCTTCCACGGATTCCTCTTTGGTGTTTTTTACCGAAATCGGCGGCATTATCTCCATAAATATTGTGCACTTGTCAAAATTTGCTTCAATAATATTTATGATGTCTGCCACATCCTTCTGGTTCAGATACATTGTCAATCCCTCAACAATGAATAGAACATCTTTTCTTATTCTGATTTCCTCGGCCCAGCCAGGATCCATTGCTGAGTAGGCAAGTGTTTTCACCCTGTCGGCATCTTCAATATATTTCAATCTGTAATTGACTGAACTTTCCAAATCAACATTATACCAATTGATTCTGCCGTTGTCAAGTCTATTGAAGCGAGTATCCATTCCTGATGCAATGTTTACGATTGTACAGTCAGGATGCTCTTTAATATAGTCGCCTACCATTTCATCCAATACGATTGTTCTTGCAATTGTTCCCATCTGCATTAATCTGTCTTTTTCGGCTTTGCTGAAATCATAGTCGACTTTTCTAATCACTTCTATCGCCTTTGAATCATAGAATTGATGATTTTTCTCTTGAGAATGTTTTGCTTTTGCAAACAATGTCAAAAGCATGGTCTTTTCTACACCTTCTAAATTCATAAGTATACCTCCATTTTTTTAATGGTTTTCAATTAATGGTAGTATTAAGTGATATATAAATTTTTAGGTATACCTAAATTTTTTTCAGTAAGCACCACAAATGTGCTTATAGGTGCAGTATTTGCATAAGAATTGTCTTCTAGCCGGAAAATTTCCTTTATTTATTTCATTTCGCACATGATGAAGCGTTTCAATGGCTTCGTTAATTTCATCATCATTCAGATATTTGCGCTTGTTGTCCTCATCGCAAACGTCCAACAATCTTAAACGGCCATTTTTAGT
The DNA here is from genome assembly GCA_030539795.1 of Methanobrevibacter sp. Classification (GTDB taxonomy): domain Archaea; phylum Methanobacteriota; class Methanobacteria; order Methanobacteriales; family Methanobacteriaceae; genus Methanocatella. The sequence goes on along the minus strand of JAUNXN010000054.1, from coordinate 722 downwards.
GAAGAATATTCCAACGCTTGAAACGTTCTTTCCGCATACATTTTCAACAAGCAGCTTGTAATAGCAAAGCTCCAGACGATATTTGGAAAATGAACTGGATTTTGAAGTCTTATAGTCTATCACGACCAAATTGCCGTTCTCATCTTCCAAGATGATGTCGCATATGCCAGAGAATCTGTTTTCCTCATCCAAAAGATACTCTTCCTGACAGAATAGCTTATAGTCATTTTCAACAAAGACCTCATTAAAAAAAGAACTTAAATTATCAATGTGTTCGGTCAAATCATATCCAATATCCTCCTCATGGGCAATTTTTAAAAGTTCATTTGGGATGTTCACATCATCCAGGGCGTCTCCGAACTTTTCCGAAAACTTCTCGGCAATCAGATGAACATCACTTCCCAATGCCATGAATTTATTTTGAGGAACTTCAATTTCATCGATATATTGAAATTTAAACTCAAGAGGACATTTAAGATATGTGTTGACTTTGGATTTTGACAATTTCATACATTAAACTTTATTAAAACTTTTTTAAATAAATTATTATTAATTTTAAATACTTTAATTTTAATATAATATAATAAGGTGAATTTTAATGAAAAGATTATATGCATTGCTAGCTATCCTAATTGTTATTTATGTCGGAATTAATGTGGGCAGCATGGTTATAAATGATATGGGCAACGCTAATGTCAATGTCACTGAAAATGTCACTGAAT
>JAUNXN010000160.1 GCA_030539795.1 Methanobrevibacter sp. | reverse complement strand
GATGGGCAGTGCATACCCACAACTTTAATTTCTTTTTCAGCCATAATAAATCACCTTATTATCGATATGTATAGTTAGGTCATTGCTTTATTTAAAGTTTTAGTTATGCCTAACTTTTCTGATTTTTTGCAGTCTTTTTTTGATATTTTATATCTGACTAGTGTTGATGAATAGGCAATTACAATAAATGAACCGATATTATGGATTAAAGCACCTTCAATTGGATTCAAGTATCCTAATATTGCTAAAGCCATTGCAATAATGTTTACTGCTAATGAAAAAGCAATGCTTACATTTATTGTTTTAATTGTTTTTCTTGCGATTCCAATTAATTGGGGGAGGTCTTCGATATTGTCGTTGATTAATGCAATATCTGCAGCTTCAAGGCTGATGTCGCTTCCCATGTTGCCCATTGCTATTCCAACATTGGCCTTTTTTAGAGATGGGGCATCATTTATTCCATCCCCTATCATTGCTACTTTATGTCCCAAGATTTGCTCTTGGGCAATGTAGTTGGTTTTATCTTCAGGCAAGCAGTTAGATTTAACATTTCTAATTCTGATTTTCTTTGCAATGTATCCTGCAGTTTTTTCGTTGTCTCCGGTTAATAGTGTTGTTTTAATTCTCAGTCCTTTGAGATTTCTGATTGTTTGTTTGGAAGATTCCCGTAATGTATCTGCAAGATATACTTTTCCGATGATTTTTCCCTCTTTTGCAACATATATTACGATTTCGCCATTTTGAGGTTCATCACTGTTTTTTAAAGGAATATTTGCTGATTTTAATAATTCTTTATTTCCAGCAAGTATCATTGATCCGTTGATTGTTCCACTAACTCCCTTTCCAATGTGCATTTTAAAATCTTTCACATCAGCCAAATCATTATCATCATAATTTTTAACAATTGATTTTGCAAGTGGATGTTCTGATTTGGATTCAAGTGATGTGAGCAAATACATCATTTCTTTAGGGTTGTCTGAGATGATATCAACGACTTTGGGTGTGCCATGTGTTAATGTTCCAGTTTTATCAAATACTATTTCACTAATGTGAGCCAGCTCTTCAATAGATTCGCCATTTTTCACTAAAATTCCGTATTTTGTAAGATTTCCAATTGAGGCCATGATTGCAGTTGGTGTAGCCAGAACTAATGCGCATGGACAGAACACAACTAAAATTGTCACTGCCCTTATTATTTCAAATGTATATAAGTAAGTCAATACTGCAGCTATAAAAGCTATTACAACAATCATTGTAGCCCACTTGTCTGCTGTTCTGACGATTTTTGCGTTTTCAGGTTTAGCGGAATCAACTAATCTGATTAATTTTTGAAGGGAACTCTCTTGGCTGATTTTTGTTGTTTTCATTGTAAATGAACCGTAAAGATTGATTGTTCCACTATAGACTTCATCGTTTTCTTTTTTATCTACAGGAAGTGATTCTCCAGTCAATGTTGACTGGTCGATTGAAGTTTCGCCATTGACAATAACGCCGTCTGTTGGTATGCTTTCACCTGGAAGCACCTTTAAGATATCTCCGACTTGTACATTTTCGACAGATATTTTTTCTTCAACTCCATTTTTAATTCTTGTTGCAATTTTGGGTGTCATTTTCGCAAGCTCTTCAATTCTTCCCTGAGTTTTTCTTACAGTGTATTCTTCTAAAAATCCTCCTATTGCCATGATTGTTGCAATTTCACCGGCCGCAAATACCTCTCCAATTATGATGGATGCTATAATAGCTATTGAAACAAGTAAATCGGCTTTTATATCAAATTCAGTTATCAATCCTTCAATACATTCTTTAAATATTGGTATTCCACATAGTATGACGGCAATCCATGCAAGGTAGTCGAGAGATAGGATAAAACTACCAAAAACACTTATTGTGGAAATAATTATGAAGATAATATCTTGTTTTTCATCTATTGTAAAATTCATTTTAAACAGCCTCCTCTAGTCCAATATACCCTATGGGGTATAAACCTAATTTAAAAAAAATTAAAGTCTAGAGTAATATTCTAAAATTGATGAAATGTCACTTAATGCTTCATCTGCGTCTCCTTCTTTGATAGCGTTTTTAACACAATTTTCTAAATGCCCTTCAACAATGATTGATCCGACCTTATGTAATGCTGATTTTGATGCATTTACCTGCATTAATATCTGTTCGCAAGGAATATCCTCGTCAATCATACGGTCGATTGCATTTATTTGACCGATGATTTTTTTGAGTCTTCTATGCAAATTTTCACTATCCATGCATTCTTTCATAAGTTTCACCTCCTATACCATAGGGGGTATATGTTAGAAATAGTATATAAAGATTTGCATTTTTGAAAATTAAAAATAAAAAAAGAAAGGAGGAAAAAGCATAAAATTATGCTTGATTTTCCATTTCCTCAAATTTGGCCGGGAAGTATTCGTCTACTACATACTCGAGACCATATTTGGAGAAAGATTGCTGTTCTGCTTTTTTACCGATTTTAAGCATCTTTTTGATTTCAGTTTGCCAGAAATCAGTTTTATACCTTGGGTCTTTAGAGAGCTCTTTAAGTCTCA
>JAUNXN010000053.1:9428-10070 GCA_030539795.1 Methanobrevibacter sp. | reverse complement strand
CTTTAATTTGGTGCGGGTTTGCATGCCGCTTATATCAAAGACATTAGGTTGCGGCAAATCCCTTGTGCAGTATTTCCAAAAGGCACATGAATATGGATTGAAGCAGTAATCCCCAATATCCCTAACAGGCTCATTATCACGACCATGCTCTTCCATATACTCATTGATCAAATCGATTTCATCTCTGATTTCATCCTGTTTTTCAATTGCAATATCAGTTACATCATCAATGTTGAATAATTGTTCTATATCAAGTTCCTTGCCTCTAATGTATTCCTTGTTTATATAAACAATGCAGGCTTTTTTAACATTCAAGCCAAGGTTTGACAATACGAAGTACTGATATGAAATATCATCCAGATATATGTCCTTGATTTCTGTTGAGCTTTTTACCTCATAGATTTCCACTCCATCAGAATCATTTTTCAGGATATCCACCCTGCAGAAATTGTTGTCATAACTGAAAGATGCCTCTGTAATCACATTTGGCTTGTCTTTGATGAGCTCTTCTGTTTTTTCCACCATTATCCTGTTTTTATCAAATGGTATGTCCTCATAGTCCCCAAAGAGCCCCTTTGCAAGTTCTCCAACTTGCCTGCCTGTTTCAAAAAGAGCATCATTATCATCAACTTCTGCAATTTT
>JAUNXN010000053.1:0-9349 GCA_030539795.1 Methanobrevibacter sp. | reverse complement strand
GTACCTGGATTTTGACAAATAAACTTTATCCATAACTTAACACCTTATTTAATACTTTCTTATAACTCTTAATTATATTTATGTTCTGAAAATCTCAGCGGATAAATCTACATTTCCAAACATAATTTCTCGTAATCCCCACACAAATCAAGGACAAAATCAATTTGGGGAATATCCTTAATCCATTCGGCAGGAATATCATCATACCCATAATATATTCCGGCAAGCCCTCCGGTTATTGCCGCTACGGTATCGGTGTCACGGCCCAGATTGACCGCCTTTAAAACCGCCTCTTTATAACTTCCAGTTTCTAAAAGACAATATAAAACAGCTTCCAGGGTCTTTATTACATAGCTTCTGCCTTCATCAACATGAAAATCCATCTCAAGAATAGATTCAAAGTCCATCAGATAATCAGAATCCTCATAATGTTTTTTAATCTTTTCACATGAATTTTTTATATGCTCGGATATCTCCAAATCCTTTTCAAGCATTGATTTTGCTATTTCCACATACAAAACGCAGGCAATCCTTGATTTCATATGGGCATGTGTCAGGCTGGACACATTTTCAATATCCTCATAGGTTATGCCGGAAATAAAAGCCAAAGGCAATATCCTCATAAGAGATCCGTTGCCGTTGTCCCTGTCGCCCCTTCCTCCGCATTGTGAAACAGGATATCCTGAGTCAAACTTGCGAATGGCCTGAATGGTGGTGTGTCCATAGTCAAATACCTCATACTGGCAGTATTTGGACTCTGATACATACAATGAAAACTCATTCATGATATCCTCCAAATCAATCGCCTTCTTATTTACAATGCTTTGCATTGTCGCAAGCGTCAGTGATGTGTCATCTGACCATGTTCCCCTCGGCATGTCATATGTTCCATGGCCCATCATACCGGTAACCGGATTTTCCAGAAGGTATTTTCCGGACCTGAACTCGACGGGAACTCCCAATGCGTCTCCTACTGTCAATCCTACTATTCCATCTCTAACTTTCATTTTATCACCATAAAATAGTTTTATATAATTCATTTCCTTGTCCAGTTTTTTTAAATATTTCAAAGTGATGTCTATCATTTTCCTTTAATTCTTCCATTTTCTGTAGTTCTTTTATTGCATCACCACAATTAAATCAAAATCAACCATTAGTTTTATTCTCACGATATTAATGTTGTTTGAATAATTTAACCGTATCTTTTCTTTCTTTCTTCAAGGTACTCTTCAAATAAGTCTTCTTGACCAGTTTTTTTTAAGTGTTTTTTCACGATTTCCAATATGGCTTTTTCGTATTCCTCATCCATTTTTCGAAGAGATTCTGTAAATTCATCACCATCAAAAACTACCATATCAATCATTCCCATCCAATAATCAATCTACAATCCATTAAATTCAACATTAAATCAAATTTCCTCATATTCCTCAATGATTCCCCGAAATGCACCATAAAGTTCTCGGCATATCATTCGAAGGATCTTCTTTTTTATGTTTCACCCGATATTTCCTGCCCATTTCAAGCATTTCTACCCATTCTTTAAATTCCCTGTATCTTTTAGGGTCCTTTTCTTCCAATTCCTTTTCATACTCCTTTCTTTGTTCCTCATCAAGAATATAGTATAAAAATTGATATTTGCTAATGTTTCCAATATCACCATATCCGCCATCATTCTTGAATTTCATGGCCATTGCCCTCCTTCATTTCATTTTTTGGAGTTTTTGCAACATCTGCAGCCTCCAGATTCAATGAATCCTGTGAATCTTCATATAGTACTGCAAGTTTCTTATCTATTTCATGTACTGGAGTATCGTCAATCATTCCGTTTAATTTCTCGCCAGTGCAAACATAATAACCTTCATAGTTTAATCTTGCTTCCTTTTCCTTTTTGTTTCCCATTTTATATGCTCTCCCCATTCATTTGTTTTTCTTTGCGAATTCGACTAAAGTTTTGACATTTACACTGTCGGGATTTTGCTGATGATATCTTGAATGGCATTTATGGCACAGGCAGACCAGATTGTCCCTTTCCACATACAGATATTCATGGTTTGCGCATTTGATTACATGATGAGCTTCCAGATCCTTTATGCTTCCGCAGACTAAACATTCGCTTTCGCTTTCAAGCAATTCCCTTACCAGTCCCCTAAGCTTCCAGTAGGTTTTGGTTCCTCTTATATCTCTTCTCTGTTCAAACGGATTGTCCAATGCTTCCACCCCAATTATTTTCCCGAACGGTGCATGACGGAATGCGGAAAATGTGATATCACTACCTATCTGCAGTCATCCGCAAAGGTTATAATAGTCCATCGCCAAATCGTCTGCAGGGCACTTTCGCTCATAGCACCTTTCGATTTCATCCCTCTTTATTTCGGCAAAGTTCTTTGCGGCCTCTTCGCTGTACCTGCATGAATGCATCAGGCAGAAAATAACATCATCGACATACTCATCTATACTTTCATAGTCCCTGAAAACTGCGCATTCTCCTAAGCGCATCCTTATCCCGATTTCAGAGCTTACCTCATCGAAATAGCTTCTGGCCTCACGGCTTGACGGGCAGGCATCAACCAGCTTTTTTGAATATTCAACACACAAATCCTCGCCGTACACCTTTGAGAGGAATTTTGCCCTGTCGACACATGCGGATATTGTCTCCTCGCTGATTTCAAAAAGCCCTTCGAAAAACTCCTCATAGCTTCCATTGAATTCAAGCAGGCACATTGAGAGCACCTCATCATACCATCTGAAGTTGTCCAATCTTTCCATGCGGCCGAAAACCGGATTCCACCAATTGTATGAGGTCCTGTCAATGCCTCTCTTCAAATCCTGGCTGGCCTTGAAGACTTCGCCGTATGCCTCAAAGGACTCCCTGAGATATCCCAATGAATACAGTTCATATGCCTTGAACTCAAGATACTTCAATTTTTCATCAAGCCTTGCATTGCCTCGGGAGATGTCATCCCTAAGCCTTAGTACGTCATTGTCATCGGGAAACCGATTAAGATATGCATTCAGGCTTTTCAATGCCTCATTTGGATTATTCCTGACATAAAAGTCCTCCCTTGCCTTTCTCAAATGGCATATTGCCCTGTATTGATATGTCGATTCGCTGTCCTCTGCGTCAAATCCGCCCAAGCGGAATGAACTGTTATAGGATTCGATTGCTTCGGAGAACCTATAGATGTCTGTGAAGATGAATGCCCTGATGTTGTGGAAGCGGTAGTCTTCGGGATGGATGCGGATTGCACGCTCGGCCAAATCAAGAGCCTCGTCATATTTCTTCAAGTCAAACAGCGCCAGTGCCTTGTAATAGAGTGCCTGGATATTGCCGGGCTCGATTTCAAAAACCCTGTCGCAGCATTCTATGACCTTGTATAAATCATCGAACTCCTCGCATTGCCTTAACAACGCTTCGAGAGAACAGTCCTCCCTATGCTTTTTTATGATGTCCCATACTGTCCTGAACTCATCAACACTCAAAGCGCAGGTCGAGCTGTCCCCTACAAATGTCGAAGCCATCACATCGGCCATCCTTCCCTTTGAATAAATCATGCTTTTGACGTTTACCGCAGCAATGCCCCTTCCACCATAGCTGTCGTCGGAAAGCGCATTGAAGTTTTCCCCATCAAGATAGTCAATGAATTCATTACTGGACTCGTTAAGCATCTCATCGCATACGAGAAACAGAGAGCATCCTTTGGTGATTTCATCTCTCTGATCCAAATCCCCGATATGAGTTTTCAATATGTTCCAGATTGCCCTGAACTCGTCGATGGTGAAGGGGTTTTTTATGCCTTCGCCCACTATGGTTTGAGCAAGCTTGGCCGGTTTCGACACACCGGCCGCAAAGCGCATGCTGTTGACATTGATGTAAAAGCATCCCCTGTCCTTCCAGCCGTATTTTCTGAATTCGGCAAAGCCTTCACCTTTAAGATATCCTTCAAAATCCTTTCGAGACATTGTATCCGACGTATTCTTAACCAGAAAGCATGCATTGCCGGACAATATCTTCAGCTTATCCATATTATCATCCTCCTTTTTTAAAAAATTCAAATGTACAGCATTACGCAGATCATATTCAACACAAGACAGAACATGATTACTGAGATGTTTACCTTATTTTCCCTGAAGCCTCTTTTAAGCCAGATGGATAAAAGAAGCAGATTAAGGAAAATGTTTATAAGTGTCAATTCCACCAGCATGCTACCACCATGGCTTGTGCTTCAGGTATTCTGTATATTCCCAGTCGATTAGATTCTCGTTTTTACAGACTCTCCTTATCTCGTCCCTGACCTCCATGAGTGCCCTTCCGAAGAGGTTTTCATCATCATCAGAAACGTAGACCAACGGCTCGTCGCCGGTTTCAAGAAGTTTCTGTTTTAAATATTCATCCTGCATGACCTTGAAATAGCTTGCATTCAAGAGGACTGAATATTTATAGACATCCCAAAGCTTTTCATCTTCACCAGACAATTCCAAGGAGTTTATCTCATCGTCCCTGCGGCCATGCTTTTCAAAGTATAGGTATTTTGAAAGGGCCTCGGCATGCTCTATTGACTTGAAGCGGAACATGTCTAATGAAAATTCCCCTTCATCATCCAAAGTGATGAAGCCGTTGACTTCAACTCCTCCAGAAGCATTCGGATATTTCGGCTTTCCGTCTTCAGTCCAGAAGTATCCTAAAAGAGGATGTGGCTTATATGGGCTTTCTGCAAAGCGGAACTGCCAGTATTTCGGCATCGGGAAGAGTTCCTTATACTCCTTTGAGTGATGGGGATGGTTCATCCCGTAGTCCTCTCCCATGCCCATTCTCCAGCCTATTGTCCAGGCCGAATAGCTTGGAAATGCCAGCCATAATGGAGCTGCGAACTTGCCCTCATCGAGATATTCCTTCGCATGAACCAGATTATCAAATGCTGTAAGCTCAACATATCCTTCTCGAGGCTGGCGGAGGTAACCCAAAGACATCAGATGACTTATGAATGCATTGAATTCCTCATCGTCATAGCCCTTCAAATCCCCCTTAAGAGATTCAAGGGATCTTTTGAATGATATCCTGCTGCTTTTGAGCATTGAAGTCAATTCCCTGATTTTGTATTCGACGTAATCAGTGAGACGATCGTTTTCATATCCTATCCTGAATCCTTCAAAGCCAAGGTCGAATTCCCTGTCGCATTCCTTGCAGCGATAGTTCTGATTGTTTGGAGGCAGCACGCAGCCTCCCAAAAACACTTCTCCGCGCTCGGCCTTCTCGAGTAAATTCTGGTCAGGATATCCCCAGACGATTGGAATCAGCTCGCCGCCGCAGTCAGGACAGATTTTGGTGCTGTTCCAACTTTTGATTCTGTAAATCCATGAAATGTAATAGTCCCCCAGTTCATCATGGCTTCTCTCTTTGATCTTATCAATGACTGAAGGGAAATCATCGCTTTCTGCATCTGATGCGTAGCTTATCGCTTCACGGTATTTTCCGGCTTCAATCATCAAATCGACAATTTCAATGTGATGAGTTGAGTTTTCATAGCATTCAATAGCTTCATCGACCCTGTCAAGCTTGAGCAGTGCCTTTATCCTGTTTTCGACAAGCCAGTCAAAATCCTTGATTTTCAATCCTTCATCGCAGCATTCAAGGGACTTTTCATATTCCTCCAAGTCATAATATGCCATTGCGCTTATGTTTTTGAAGTAATGGTTTTTGGGATGGAGCCTTTTTGCTTCCTTTAAAAGTTCAAGAGCCCTTTCCGGCCGGTTCAAAAAGCAGTATGCAATTGACCTGTAGCCAGTTGCGGTCTGGTTGTCCGGATCCTTTTCAAGTACTTCATCACAAAGCTTTATGAGCCTTTTGTAATCATCTTCAAGATATGCGTCTTCGCATTTTTCCAATAATTTATCTATAGTCATTTTATCACCGAAATTTTGTTTTTCGATAATTCATCTAAACTATATGTTTAGTGATGGTTCGAACTGGTTTTTAATATTGTGTATACTTTGTTAATAAACTATTTGTATAATGGTACATATAAATGTTTCGGCCAATGCAAGGAACAATCGCGTCACAATAATTGACGACATCATCAATTAAATTAAAAGTATTTAATAAACCTTGATTTTAATGAGTCTGCTTTCACATTAACTGCAACGTTTATAATAATCAAAGCAAAACCGATGGGATGATATACATTCCATAATGAATATTATTTAAATATAAAGAATTTAAAAAAATATTTGAAAAATCATAATAAAGCTTCCACTTCATTAATGAATTTTTCAGCCTGTAAAATAAGTTTTTCAGCATCTTCTTCTGTAAAAGTTTTTGAATAGCCGTAGCTGGAATCGTTTCTAGTTTCACGGGCATCATAAAGATAGCCATAGGATTCCTTGCTGAACAGCCCTTCTTTAACGTATTCTTTGGCCAGCTGTCTTAGGGTTCCCCCATGGGTTTTTGGAGAAATGCCTTTTTTAAGCAACAACGCCAAGGCAGACGAATACATTGCATAATAGGACAGGGTGACTGAGTCCCTATACTGTCCGCCTTCAAATAACATTTTACTTGAGATTAACTGACTTTTTCCAACATTAATAGCATCTTTTGGTTTATCCAATTACTACCCCTTCTTTAAGTACATTACTTAAGAATGGATAATCTTCTACTTTTTTGAATTCGTCTTCTGTCATCAGTCTTGGGGATATAACTTCATCTTTTTCTAAAATTATATCCATAGCGATTTTATGGATTTCAGGTTTAATTTTATCTGCAATTGGAGATACAATTAAAATGTCAATGTCAGATTCTTCACTGTCGTCTCCACGGGCAACAGATCCAAACAATATGATTAGTTTAATGTCATCTGATTTGATGGCATTTGCAAACTCCTTGGCTATTTTAATTCTATCATGCATGAAAATCACCACTAAGACAATTGGATAATATATTATATCAGATTTATTTTAAATAAATATATTGTCCAAACTAAACTTCAAAGATTATCCTAAATCATTCATCAGAATGATAACACAAGTAATTATTTGTTTTATCAGGTATTAAGTCTTTATATATTAAACCAAGTAAATATTACTCTCTATTTACAAAATTACATAATTATATCAATATTTAATTACAAAGGCAATGAAATCACCTTAACATTACCATAGACAATCTTATAGTCATGCCTTCGATAAAGTGAAATGCTGCTCATCGCTTTTATGTATTCAAGTGCCGGAAGAGACATACACTCATTGATCTGCACAATATTGTTTTTCATCATCGCCATTAAATTATGCTGCAGAGATGACAAGCTCATCCACGAGCTCAAGAACAGTGAAAAACACCTATCCAAGCAATTCATACAGCAGAAGCAGCTACAGCGAATGCCCGCAATGCGGAGTACCCTACTATCATGGCACTGCGAGAAATGCGGATACCCTGACATCAACCAGGGATGGCTGGGAGAAAACGGCTAGCCAAAAACCCATCATAACTTGCTTAAATAATCCCCAATGCAATCAAATCGATGACAAGTAATGGTAGAAATTCATCAGTCATTTCCATTGAAGCTGGGGCAAATCATTATCAGTCCTGTTGACCTGCTTGAGGCACTGAATCATCTCATACAGGCGTACGCTTTCGTAAATCATGTTCCTTTGCGTCTTGGATGACAGCGTCTTGTCGGTTGTGATATGCTTTCCCCTTGTGCACTCGTCGATTGTTATCAGTATCTTGTAGTACTTATTGTCTAATACCTTCTGGATGTTCAGGGAGAAATGAAAGCAGTATTTCTGGGTATGCGGCTTGATTCTGCAAAGGGATCCAAAACTGAATCTCTTGTAGTTCTTGCAGAAAAAGCATTTGATGCAGTGGTTTTCAACAATCTCGAAGGTGACAAGCATGAAATACCTGATCTGCTCGTCGGTAGGCACATCAAAACAATCCAAAACTTCATCCTTCTCGTACAGTTTTCTTCTTATATGTTCTATCAGTTTATCTTCCATTTTCAATCAAATCAAATTATATGTGGTTTTCACCATGGTGTTTAAAAAAAATGTCAAAATATCATTGCTTGAACAATATTTTCAAAATCAGCTAATTTTTTGAGTCAGCTTTTCTAACTCTAATTATATATTTGTTTTAACTAGTATATAAAGTTGTGTTTAAAGTATTATTAAAAAGGTTGTATGAAATCTGGAAAAAATCGACAATATCTAAAAACCTTCAAGAATTGTAAAATAAATTTGAACAAAAATAAAGCTTTCAAAACGATTATTTTCATAGTTGAAAGACCATACATCAAGATTACTAATAAATGACATTTCTGATTTGTTTTAAGAACAATTTTCTCTTTTTCAAGCATTTATTTAAAAAAATGAGATTATCAGATGCAAGCATCTGGATATCCCCATAAAAAATTCAAACCTGTTTTCTCTTATTTGCCTAATAGAGCATGACATTCCTGATCAAATCGCAATGTTGATATACGAAAAGAGCTAATTTAATGCCATGACAACCAACAGCCATTTAAAAAATTTTGTAGAGATAGATTCCAAAACCCGAGAAGAGCTTTCAAAAACAGCAGATGAACTTCTTGAAGTCAAACATCTGGATTTGGACAACACCGAATATCTGGCAAAAGCCCTATTCTGTTTAGGAAAGTATGATGAATCCATTGAGCAGTTTGAAAGAATATTATCTCTAAAAAGTGATGATGAACAAGCCTTGAGCAATATTGGAATCAATTATTTTTTAAAAGAGGATTATAATACCGCAATAGCTTATTTCAACAAAAGTCTTGAAAAGGATTCGGATAATGTAACGGTGCTATCATACAAAATGCTTTCACATGCATTTTTAAAGGAGTATGATAATGCAATCGAATGCGGTGAGCAAATCTTAAAAGGCAATTCAAAAAACACATTGGTCATCAATCGCCTGATAGACTATCATTTTGAGCTTGAAAACTATGATGATTGCCTTGACTATATCAGCCAAATCGAATATAAGGACAATTATAAAAAGGCATTGATTCTATATGAGTCCAAAAGATATGAGGAATGCATTGAGACGTCAAGTAAAATCAAAACTGCCGAATCATATTTTTTGGCCGGAAAAGCATATCATAAATTGGGAAATACGCTAAAAGCTGTCAGATATCTTAACAAATCATATGAAAAGGATTTGAATATTGATGCCTTATTTGAAATCGGTAAAATTTATTTTGAAGCTGAAGACTATCGAAGATCAGTCACTTTCCTTAAAAAGGTGCTGGTTCATGACGATTCAAATATTGAGGCCTATAACAAAATTGCAGTTGCATGTTTAAACTCAGGAAATTGGCATGATGCAATTGAATATGGC
>JAUNXN010000159.1 GCA_030539795.1 Methanobrevibacter sp. | reverse complement strand
TTAATAAATCAATGTGTGCTAATTCAGGGCCGTCTCCAATAAGAGCTTCTCCTATATTATACATTGGGTCCATTAAATTTCCTCCGTTAAATATAACATGTTATAGTTTATTTTTATTTGTAAATATAATTATTGGAAGTTAATCCTTCTTGAAATATCCTTAGGTAAAGGCAATCTTCTGAAAGGTTTTCCTTCACATTTGGCGTTGATTTCAGCTATCAAATCATCAACTGTCATGTCAACCTTTTCACCGGTTTCACGGACAGTCACCTGGAATTTGCCGGATTCGACTTCCTTGTCTCCAATGACAAAAATGTATGGAATCCATTCCTTAGCCGCATTTCTGATTTTCTTACCGACGCTTTCATCCCTGTCGTCAATGTCCACACGGATGTTTGAAGCGTTGATTTTATCATACAATTCATTCGCAAAATCAACGTGAGATTCTCCAACTGTGAGAATTCTTGCTTGAATTGGACTTACCCAAGTTGGCAACATCGGAGCTCTTTCATTGATTTCAATTGCAGTTTTTTCAAGCATTGCGCATAACACTCTTTCAATACTTCCGGTCGGTGAAGTGTGTAGGATTGTAGGGTTATGCTGCTCGCCGTCTTCACCTAAATAGGTAATGTCAAATCTTTTACCGCTTTCAACATCTATTTGAACAGTCGGGTTTTCGATTGGACGACCTAAAGCATCGATATTTGCCAAGTCAATTTTACATACCCAGTAATGGTGTCTTTCAGGTAAGATTTCTAAAAGAATTGGTTTTTCAAATTTTCGAGCGATTTCGTACATCCACTGCTCATTTTCATCAAAGAAATCCTGTGTTGCTCTGAAAATAACTTCAAAATCTAAATTCAAGTCTTTGCCTGTTTGCATACACATGTCAGTTTGAGCTGAAAATTCTTCTAAAGAGGATGGCACATCACAACAGAATGAGTGACAATCAGGCATGGTAAATGCTCTTAATCTTTTAAGACCGACAACTTCCCCTTTTTTCTCATAACGGAAACTGTATCTTGTCAATTCAAAAATCTTTGCAGGGAAATTTTTCCAGGTCAAGTATGAATCACTCATTAATCTGAATGCACCGAAACAAGCTGCAAATCTAAGCATTAATTTCTTTTTAGTATCAGTTCTGTATTGTCTTTCACCGAACTTGTATGCATGTTCATAAATAGCCTGGTTATCCAAATCATAGAAAATTGGAGTTTCAACAGGCATTGCTCCACGGCTTACAGTTAAATCATAAACATAATCGGATAATAAATCTCTAATTAGCTTTCCTTTAGGATACCATCTGAGGTTTCCGACATCAGAAGCAGGCTCATAATCACAGATTTCCTTTTCCCTCATCAATTTGACGTGTGGAGGTTCGCCTTCATCAGATGCACCCTGTCCAAGTTCATAATCAACGAGCTGTTTGAAAGCCCTATTCTCAAACTTGAAGTCTTCAATCTGAGTGATTTTGTCCCCTTCAAGAATCTGCCATTTAGAAGGTTTTCTTTCAACTTTTTCCTCTTCTTCACTATCGGCAGTGATAGTTCTTGAAAGTTCGCTTAAAGGGTGTCCCTTACAGGAAATCTCAAACGCCTTATACCATCCGAAAGGTACTCTTTTAACATTAAAGTCTTCAGCCAGCAAAGCTTCTTCTGCATCTTTTAGGATTTGTACAGCAATTTTTGGAGAACTTAATGATGAAGACAAGTGAGCATATGGATACAATACAATATTCTCAGCTTTGACTTGGTCATTAGTCTTTTTAACTTCACTGACTAAATTTTTAACAATACCTTCTGGATTATTTTCATCGTCTTTTTCAACAGCTGTAAATACTACCAGAGAGTCATCGAAGGAACCTTCCTTTTTGGCTTCCTCAATGTCTTCGGCTACAGGTGTTTTATTCTTTACATTGTAATTTAAATAATCAGAATGAATTAGTAAAATTCTCATTTAACCACCATATATTATGATTAAAATTTTATTTTTAATATTATATAAAAATAGCTAATATTCAAATTTTCAAAGAAAAATATTCCTATTCGATGGAATTAATATGGTAAAAAAAGAAAAAGGTTAGAAGAGTGTTGACTCTTCTAGTTAATTGTTATTTTTACAGACTTGCTGGAAGCCTTGTATGTTTTATCACCAGCGAATTTAACTTTTGCAGTGTATTTACCTTTCTTAGTTAATTTAATGGTAAATTTAGCCACACCTTTGGCATTGGTTAATGCTGAGTAGGTTTTACCGTTGACGGTTAATGTGATTTTCTTACCTTTATTGAGGTATGTTTTACCGTCATATGGGTTTTTAACTGTTTTTAAGGTTACACTGAATGATTTAGTTTTCGCAGAGGCTTTAAATGCTTTATCCTTAGCTGTGATGCTGGTTTTCTTAGCTGTCAAGATCAATTTGGTGGAGTTGAATGAAGCACTGTACTTGTCATTACCTAAGAATGATAATGCGTAAGTGTATGTGTTAGCCCTAGCCAAGTTGATTTGCACACCGAATCTACCTTGCTCATCAGTGGTTACGTTATAGATTGGTCCGTTTACGGCTACAAGACAGGACATGTTAACCAATGGGTTTCCGTTGAT
>JAUNXN010000158.1 GCA_030539795.1 Methanobrevibacter sp. | reverse complement strand
TACTAATAGTCGTGTTTTGGTTATTGAGTATGATAGTGGTATTGTTAGGGATGTTATGGTTAATGGGACTCATGGTGCTTATTGTTATTTTGATCAGCAGACTGATTGGGCTTGTGAGTTAGCAGAATGGTTGCTTGTTTTGGATGAGTGGATTTATCCTTTTTTAGATAGTTTTAATAATGAGTTTGAAAAATTTTTAAATGGTACTTGTGGTTTTGTTGATGCTGTTGAGCATGGTTTGAACAGCGCTTTAAATTCTACAGTTGGTTTTCTTGACGGGGTTGATGATTTTGGGTTAGGTATTGTTGGAGGTATTGCGATTAGTGTTGGTGTAGGTTTGTTTTTAGTTTCTAATCCTATTGGTTGGGCTGCTTTAGCAGGAGCTTGTTTGGTTGTAGGTGGTGGAATTTTAACTTATTATGCTGATGACTTAAATAAGGGATGGACATATAGTAGGGGATTAAACTTTGGAATCGATATTGTATTATCCTCTATCCCAGTTTTAGGTAGTGAAACTTATATTGGTAAAGTTGTTATTTCAGATACTATAACTCATCAAATATCTAAAAATAGCATAAATGAAGCTAAAGATATAATTTTGAGGAATTTAATGGAATATGGTGCAGATAATATCAGATATATTTCATATGGTACTTTTTGGAAAGCAGTTTATAAAACTTTTGGAACTTCAAAGATGGATCTTATTAAACAAGGAGGTTATATTTCTGTTGGACAAATTAAATCATGGATTATTAATTATTTGTTTAAAAGTTTTTGGGGGTCTGTTAAATGAGTATTTTAAATAGAATTAAAAATCAGTTCTCTTTTGAAGATAATGATTTTTTAATTAGAAAAGAAGAGATATTGGAAGTCAATAAAAAGGTAAAATATTCTCATTCAATTGTATTTGTAATATCTTTTATTATATCCATTGTTAATTTGCCATTAGGCTTTTTGTTCTGTTATTTAACTTTTATATTGATTCAGTCATATTTTATTAGCAAATATCTTTATTTGAGTCGCAAAAATTACCTTATTAAATATTTGATTTTTATATTGATTTTTCATATAGTTTATTTCTTACTTTTTTATATTTTATTATATAAATAAACAATATTTTATATTATAAGGATATAAAGTTTTATTTTTTGATAATAAATTAGATGAATAATTATTTATGTGCTACATTAGATAATTAATTTTAAATAAGATTAAACATTTTTTTAGGAGGTCTTTTATGACTGATTTGAAAGATATTGCTAAGGAAAACGAAGTTGATTTAGAAAACTGTGTTGTTTTCATAAGAGGCAAAGATGATATTCTGGCCGTTGACATTTCCAATGCGGGAATAAGGCAGAGAAGCGACGATACAATGGGCTTTACCTTTTCACTCTCACCGAAGGAAACATTGAAGCTTGAGGAATACTTCTCCAAGTTTGCAACCGGGGAAAAGTTCTACTTTGACATTTCACAGACCGGCTACAGGCCCGTCTATTACAGGGGGCTTTCTCCGATAAACAAGGAAGTCAGTGCGGAATACCATCCTAAGTTCAACATTACACTGTTTGCGCAGAAGGCCATAGTCGAGCCTGAAGATTCATACTTCGAACCTACCTGTGCATGCTGCGAATTCTGCCACATCGGATAGTGAAAACCATGTTTGACGATCAGTTTTCAAATTACATTACAATTACAAACAAAAAGACAAGACAATCCATTAGTTTGGACCAAAGAAGGGTAAAAATAAGAGAAAACGAAAACGGTCTGATGGCATTAAGCTATGTTGCGCCGTATTTTGAAATAATGGATCTGGAAATCTTTTTTGAAGATTTCCTCAATTCCGAAAAATTAGTTATTGACATTTGCGGAACCGGAGAGAGCATCGTAAGCTTTAGGGGAATAATCGATGGCAGGGGAAAGAGCCTTCCCCAAAACATAGACCATAAGATTATTCTCTTGCAGGAGCCAAAATGCCTGGACCCGAGAGTCGATATTCAAAGAGCCGGTTTTTCAAGGTTCAAGCCTAAGGTTTCAAAATGATTCTTTTTTAAAGCTCGTCTTCGACGGCTTCCCACAAATCAACCGCCCAGCCTTGGGCTCCATCAATCACCATATCGAGCAGCCTTACCTTGCCGTCCCTGAAGCGGA
Organism: Methanobrevibacter sp.; assembly: GCA_030539795.1. Classification (GTDB taxonomy): domain Archaea; phylum Methanobacteriota; class Methanobacteria; order Methanobacteriales; family Methanobacteriaceae; genus Methanocatella. The sequence goes on along the minus strand of JAUNXN010000158.1, from coordinate 463 downwards.
ACAGCCTGTAGTCCTGCTGCGGCTTTTTTGGATTTCCTTCCTTGTTGCAGTCGAGGTAGAGTCCTTCGTCATAGTTTTCTTCAAAGTCTCCTGCCTGAACGAAATTTCCTACAAGGGAGAATCCGTTTTTGACGCTTTTGTCTAGCTTTTCAACGGTTTTAAGCCATCCGCCCTGTGCCCTGAACTTTATGTCGGGGTCGATTCTTGTTATCTCTTCTTGCCAATTAACTATCATGATACCAATTCCTTTTTATTTTTACTTTGGTTTGAAGCGTTTATAAAAAAAGGGCGAGAGAGCATCTGAAAAGTAATAGTGCGACAAGAAGAATCTCATTCTTCGTATTTCACAGTGAAATTCTATTTCAATCCTAGTTGTGGTGGGATTTTCCCCCTTGAAACTTTTAATCAAGTGATTGATTAGAAGGTTGCATGATAGAATGCCTAATTAAGTTTTCAGCGTTCA
>JAUNXN010000052.1:4073-10301 GCA_030539795.1 Methanobrevibacter sp. | reverse complement strand
CTGAGTCTTTAAATACATATGAAGTAGTTTGATAAATTGGAACCGCCTGTGCCCCTGTTGCGGGGTCTGGAGTTTGTCCTGCACGTACACCTAATGTTGCTAATCCATAATTTTTATTTGTCATTAAATATCACCTTTATACAATAATTTCAGTAAAATATATCACGTGTTATATTTACTATATAACAATAGTTATTTTTTATATATAAATGTTTTGGTATGCCTAAAAAAATAGTGTAAATTAATTATAACTTGCGTTATATACTCATAACATATGTTATTTTAAGTATTTAAAGATTATCATTTCACGTAACAAAAAAAGTTCAAAAATTAAAAAAAAGAGGAGAAAAATCTCCTTAATCATTTATTTCATAACCTAATGATTGCAGGTTTTCACGAATTTTATCAGACAAATCATATTGTTTGTTAGCTCTTAGCTCAGATCTGACTTCAGAAATTAAATCAAGCAAATCATCAGATCCTGCATTGACTTCTTCTACTTCAAAGCTGACTCCCAATATATGAGCCACATCATCCAAGAATGCTTTGATAGCTTTTTTATCATCATCTGATAATGATTCCAAATCATTTTTGGTATCATTGATTAAACCAAATATTGCCGCAATAGCCTTTGGAGTGTTAAAGTCATCATCCATGCTGTCGAAGAATTCCTTTTTGTGAGGAGCTAACGCTTCACTTTCATAGGTCTCTTCGCCAACTTCAACATCTAAAAGTTCGTAATATTTTCTGATTCTATCCAAACTTCTTTCAGATTGGTGAAGTGAATCTTTAGAAAAGTCAATAGGACTTCTGTAGTGAGTTGACAATACAAAGAATCTGAATGTTTCGGCAGCATAATCCTTAAGCAATTCACGAATAGTGATGAAGTTATTTAAGGATTTTGACATTTTCTCTCCATTAACATTTAAAAATCCGGTATGCAACCAAAATTTAACCATTGGAGCTTTTCCTGAAACCGCTTCCATTTGGGTAATTTCAGCTTCGTGGTGTGGGAAAATCAAATCCAATCCTCCACCGTGAGCATCATATTGCGGACCGAAGTAGTATTCGGTAATAGCAGTATCCTCAATGTGCCATCCAGGTCTTCCGTCTCCCCATGGAGATGGCCATGTTGGTTCGTCTACATTATCACGTTTTTTCCAAAGTGCAAAGTCCTGAGGATTCTTTTTAGTAGTATCAGCAATGTCTCTGTGAGATTCAAGCTCTTCAACATTCCTGTTTGATAATTTACCGAATTCAGGGAATTTATCAATTTCAAAGTAGACCCCATCTTCAGTTTCATAAGCAAAACCCTTATCGATTAATCTTTGGATTTGGTCTAAAATTTCATCAACATGATCAGTTGCTCTTGCAAATAAATTAACGCCGTTTACATTTAATTTATTCATGTCTTCAATGTATCTTTTTTCGAACTTCCTGGCTAACTCTTGTGCTGGAATTCCGCTTTCTTTTGATCTGTTAATGATTTTATCATCAATATCTGTAATATTTTGAATGTAGAATACTGCATATCCTTTGTATTCCAAATATCTTTTTATTGTATCAAAAGAAATGTATGTTCTTCCATGTCCAATATGAGCATCATCATAAACAGTTGGACCGCAAACAAATAAGTTAACTCTATTTTTATTAATAGTCACAAAATTCTCTTTACTGCGAGTTAAAGTTGAATAGACGTCCATAAAAATAACCTCAAAAAATAGTAATTATAAAAGGCAAGTGAGGGATTTGAACCCCCGTATTATGGTCTGCAGCCACACACCTAAGCCACTCGGTAAACTTGCCACTTAAAATTAAAGTATAATAAAATATTGGTTATTGATAGTTTAAATAGTTTACTATTAATTCCAATATTTTCTTAATTTACTTCAGAACCTAAACAAGATTGACAATCCTCACCAAGGTCAGATTTGTCAATATTAAGTTGTTTTAAAACGTCGGATATTTCAACATGATGGCAAATATCGCATGTTCTTGGAATTAATTGCGCTTTTGTGGCTTCGCCAACAGATAACTCGCGGGCAAAGTCATGAATCATTCCACGAACATTATCATTGAGTTTAATTCCACTACCACGTTTGTCAGTAATATACTGTGATACAGCAGGTTGAGTTATATCCATAAGTTCAGAAACATCTTTTTGTTTCATTCCTAAGTTTAAAAGCTCTTTAGCTAATTCTGACCTAATAGCTGGTATAACATACCAAACTACAATTTCACAAGGTGGTTTCATTTTTCATCACTTCATTTGAATAAATCTTCTAACTCCTCTTGTTCATCTCTAATATCTCTAGCAAAACAAATTTCATTCTTATCATATAAAATTTGGATGTGCTTATCAGTTTCTTCGAGATGTTCTTCAAGGGTTCTAATTGCTTTTGCAACAGGGTCTGGAAGTTTATTGTGATCTAAATCAACTTTGTCGTGAGATACACCTTTACATTTAACAATACGTCCAGGAACACCAACACATGTTGATTCAGGAGGAACGTCCTTTAAAACAACTGCACCGGTCCCGATTTTAGAATATTCACCGATTGTAATATTACCCATCACTTTAGCACCGGCACCTATGATAACTCCTCTTTCAATAGTAGGGTGTCTTTTAGTTTTTTCTGTACTTGTTCCACCAAGAATTACTCCTTGATAGATCAATACATCATCACCAACAATTGCAGTTTCTCCAACAACAACTCCCATACCGTGGTCAATAAATACTCGTTTACCGAATGTTGCACCAGGGTGAATCTCAATGCCTGTAATGAATCTAGCCAAATTAGAGTTCATACGTGCAAGCAGCTTTAAAGAATGATTCCACAACCAATGGCTAACTCTATGCATCAATAATCCATAAAATCCAGGGTAGCACAAAAAAATCTCCAGAGTGCTACGGGCCGCAGGATCTTTATCTTTAATAGCTTGAATTTCAGCCCTTAAATTATTGAACATCGATAAACCTCAATTTATTTTATACTTTAATTTTATATAACATATGGTATATATACTTATTCTTATTCAAATAACCAATCTACGGAGAGATATCTTTCACCGTTATCTGGTAAGATTGCTATAATTCTTTTACCTTTATTTTCTTCTTTTTTAGCCAAATCTAAAGCAGCCCAAGTTGCAGCTCCAGATGAAATACCTGAAAAGATACCTTCTTTTTTAGCAAGTGCAATTAAGGTGTTTCCAGCATCCTCATTTGCAACTGGAATAATCTCATCAATTACGCTTTCATCATATATTGACGGGACAAAACCTGCACCGATTCCTTGAATTTTATGAGGTCCTTTTTCACCTTTACCTAATGTCTGTGAGTCTTTAGGTTCCACTGCTACAATTTTAACACCTGGAACTTCTTCTTTTAAGACTTTTCCAATTCCTGTTATTGTTCCTCCGGTACCGACACCGCCAATAACAATGTCTACTTTTCCTTCAGTATCTCTTAATATTTCCTGAGCAGTTGTTTCCTCATGGATTTTTACATTAGCAGGATTGTCAAATTGACCTAAAATGATGGAATCAGGAGTTTCTTCATTCAATTCATTTGCTTTTGAAATGGCACCGCCCATTCCTTCTGAACCAGGAGTCAATACAATTTCAGCACCTAAAACACTTAAGAATTTCCTTCTTTCAATGGACATGGTTTCAGGCATGGTCAATATTAATTTGTAACCTTTAGCAGCTGCCGCAAATGCAAGGCCAATACCTGTGTTTCCACTAGTAGGTTCAATAATTGTAGCACCAGGTTTGAGCAAGCCCTTTTCTTCTGCATCTTCAATCATTGCGACTGCAACACGGTCTTTTACGCTTCCTGTTGGATTGAATGATTCAATCTTTACATCCACTTCTGCTTCTAATCCTTCTGTTAAATTGTTTAATCTTACAATTGGAGTGTTTCCAATAGCATCGGTAATGCTATCATATACTCCTCTTTTTAATTCTGGAACTTTCGCCATATTTTTATCTCCTTATCTAATTTATTTATTTTATATTTTATATTAAAAAAGCTTATTTTAAAGTTATAACATGTGTTACTATAGTTATATAACAATGTTTTAGTTTATAAATGTTTTGGTATGACTAAAAAAAATATTAAACATTATTTTCAAAATAATCGCAAATGTCAGTGCAGGGACAAATTTCACACTGAGGACCTATTGGTTTGCAGATATTCTGGCCGAACTGAACCATCAAATCATTTAATTTAATCCATAAATCTTCGGGAGCGATTTTGCACAATTCAACCTCAGTATCTTCCGGGTCTTTTGTATCAACCAGACCTAACCTGTTTGAAATCCTGTGAACATGAGTATCAACAGGAATTGCAGGAAGCTCAAAGGCAAAAACCATTACGCAGTTAGCCGTTTTTCTGCCAACTCCCGGAAGCTTGACAAGCTCTTCTACAGTGTCTGGAACTTCCCCTCCATACTGGTCAATCAAAATCTGTGAAACTTCAACAATTCTTGCAGCCTTAACATTGTAAAAACCTGCAGGCCTTATCAATTCCTTAATATCATCAATTGGAGCTTCAACGACTTCATAGATATCTTTATATTTAGAAAACAGATTATTGGTGGCCTGATCTGTATTTTCATCCCGAGTTCTTTGAGAGAGAATTGTCCTGATTAAAACTTGATAGGGGTCATGATCCAGAAATGTCCTAATCTCAAAAGTATTGTCCAAATATTCAACCAACTTAATTACGCGTTCCTCTTTATTCATTCAACCAACTCCAATTCAAATCCAAGATCAGCCATAGCCTCAATAAAATTCGGGAATGAAACGTCAAACACTTCCCCATCATTAATTTGAATATCATGCTTTAATCCAATCAGAGAAAATGCCATGGCAAGCCTATGGTCTCCATGCGAATCGACTACACCTGAAGTTACTCCTCCAGTTATGCTCATTCCATCTTCATATTCAGTTAATTTGCAGCCCAATTTTTCAAGTTCCCTGCAAGTTGTATCGATTCTATCAGTTTCCTTCACTCTTGCATGGGCAACACCGGTGATATTTGTTGTTCCTTCAGCCATGGCTGCCAAAACGGCAACTGTAATCAATAAATCCGGAGCATTTGACAAATCAACATCAATAGCTTTCAAATCACCATTGGATGCAATTTCAACATAATCCTCACCCCTTACAATAGTGGCGCCCATCTGCTGAAGAATATCTAAAATTAATTTATCCCCCTGCTTTGAATCTCTAAATAAATTCTTAATTTTGGCTTTTCCACCATTAATGGCAACCAATGAAAGCAGATAGGATGCAGATGAATAATCGCCTTCAACAGTGTAATCACAGGCAACATAATCCTGTTTCATCACTTTAAACTCATCGATTTTGCAGCTTTTGACCTCTTTATCGCAATTGTCATGCTTTAAGTAATAGATTTTTATAGGTCTGACACCGAATTTCCTCATAATGTCCAAGGTCATATTCACATAAGGTTTTGATTTGAATTCAGGCAAAACATACAATGAAACTCCCAATTCAGACAAAGGAGCGGAAATTAGAATTGAAGAAATGAATTGGGAACTGACATTTCCATAGATATTTGTCTCACCACCAAGATAGCCCGGTTTGATTAAAATCGGCGCCCTGTCATTATCGTTCAATGATTCCGTTTCGACGCCCAATGAATACAATGCACCCATAAGCAATCCCATTGGCCTGGTCTTGAGGGAATCGTCACCTGTCAATATGACATCATTATCGCTCAAGGCAGCTACTGATGTCATCAATCTTAAAGTGGTTCCAGAATTTGCCAAATCTATTGGCTCGGATGAAGAATTATGCAATTTACCACCTGTTCCAATTACTTCTAAATAATCTTTATTCTTTGTTATTTGAGCGCCTAAAGCTTCACAAACCCTAATTGAAGACAATGTATCTTCAGAGTAAAGCATATCATAAAGCTTTGATTTGCCTTTCGCAAGGGAAGCTAAAATAACCGCCCTGTGGGAATAGCTTTTGGAAGGAGGTGCCTTTACGCTTCCTCCGATTTCTGAAATATTTTTTACTTTAAGAATCATTTTATCAAATAATATTTTTAATTTAAATTATAATATATTTAACTATGAACGAAATGGAAAAAATGCAAGCCGGACTTGAATACTGCTATGATGATGAAGAGATATCTCTAATGAAATTATATGCAATCGAAAATGCCAATATCTTCAATTCACTTGATGAAGATGA
>JAUNXN010000052.1:0-3973 GCA_030539795.1 Methanobrevibacter sp. | reverse complement strand
GGCAATGACGTGTGGCTAGGTGCCAACGTGACAATTCTTCCTGGAGTGACAATCGGCAACAATGTGGTTGTTGGCGCCGGTGCAGTGGTTACAAAAGACATCCCCGACAATTCGCTGGCTCTGGGAGTTCCTGCAAAGGTTATCAGAAAAATTGAAAATGATATTGATTGAATCCAACAATCAGATGAGGAAAAACTTGGGATATGGTGAAACATTACCCTATTATTTAATATATTGCACTGATGAGAAAATTATACATGCAACATTCGAAATCCTTCAAAAAGAGGGTTTTACCAAAGCAACTACCAAAAAAATAGCCTCAGAAGCGGGTGTGAATGAAGTAACAATTTTTAGAAAGTTTCAAAACAAAAACAATCTGGTTGAAATTACAAAGGAGTACTATCTTGAAATATTCCTTGAAAAATTAGAGGAGATTTTTGACTTCAATGACGAAGATGAGATTGAAGGATATCTTCAAAGCAATTTCATTGGCCTTTTGAATCTTTCAGAAAATGACTTCAGCATTATCAGAATAGCTATGGAAGAAGTTAGAGACACACCTGAGAGAAAACAACTGATTTCCAGAATCACCACTACTGTAATTGATAAATTGGAAGAATTTTTCAAATCACAGGTGGAAAAAGGAAAAATCAGACCCGTTGATTGCAGAGTGTTGGCGGGAATGTGTTTCAGTATTACGTTTCAGTCCATTATCCTATGGAACGTATATGATATGAAGCCTAGCGTTGAAACAGATCAATACGGCAGTCATTTCTTGGACATATTATATAATGGAATAAAAGCTTAATTTTAATTATTTTTTTAAATAAACCTTTATTTTTTCTTTTTTTATTAATTAAAGATGTAAGTGAGCACTTACATTCGAAAATCTTTATATATTGATGGTTTCATATTATAACCCTTACTTTGAATTTAAAAAAAATCCTGGTTAAATTAGGTGATAATATGCACGCTAGAGAAAATATGTACTTGAAAAATATTCTATTCCTATTAATCAGCTTCGCACTTTTATTAGGAGCCCTTTTAAGCTAGTTATTTAATCCAGAATGACTTGCAGACCATTTAACAATAATGGCTGTTAACATTAAATGTAAACTATAGTGAATTGAAATATACAAATTCACCCATTAACTTCAAAATTATTATGCTTTCCAATAATATGCATTATTTTTAATATGCTTTGAAAGCAAAAAATATATTATATTATACATAATGGAGATGATATGTTGAAAAAAAGATTTTTATTGGTTTTAATGTTTTTTCTTATAATGTCCATTTCGGCAGCAAATGCACATGACAACATTGCAAATGATACTGGCGTTTATGATAGTCAAAATCAGTTAACATTAGAAAATAGCGTCGAAATCGGGGATTTCACAGATTTGAATGATGAGATTGGCAAAATTTCAACCGGCGGAAACCTGACATTGAAAAAAGATTATGCATACAATTCAAACAATTCAGATTACAAAAATGGAATAGCAATCACCAAAGACAATATTGTAATTGATGGGGCAGGACACACCATTGATGGGGCAGGACAAGCCAGGATATTCAATATAACCTCAAACAACGTTACACTGAAAAACATAAATTTTATAAATGGATATTCAAATGGAAACGGGGGAGCAATATCATCCCTTAACAATTTAAACATATTGAATTCCACATTTTACAATAATAATGCCAATAAATCAGGTGGGGCACTATTCATCGAAAATTCATTTTCAGATTGCATAATAAATTCCACATTTATAAACAACAGCGCAAATAATGGCGGTGCAATTTACTTTAATGATAAAACCACCACCAACAAAATATATGGATATTTTGAAGGCAATAATGCTGAAAGGGCAGGTGGTGCAATATATCTTAAAGGAAAATCTTCCAACAACACAATTGCATCAGAGTTTTATGGCAACCGTGCAAACCAAGCCAGCGGCGGTGCAATCTTTTTCTATAATCTAGCGGAAAACAATCAATTTGAAAGCATTTTCAGATACAATTACGGAATCTATGGTGCAGGAATCTTCATTTACAAAAAAGCAAACAACAATAACTTCAACAGTGATTTCAGATTCAATGTAGCCAAGTCATGTGGCGGAGCAATCTTTTTCTACAATACCACAAACAACAATAACTTCACAGGCTGCTTCATCAACAACAGCGCTTTAGGGCAAGTTGATGAAATAAACGGCAACGGTGGAGGAATAACATTCAAGGACGTATCAAGCAATTGCATATTAACCTGTGAGTTTATCAACAACACCGCAGCTAAATACGGAGGCGGCATAAACTATAGGCAAACTCCTTGCAATATAACATTGAACTGTAATTTCATCAACAACTATGCAAATATCGGCGGAGGAGTAAATTTCTTTGAAAGTTTTGAAAATGTAGTATTCAACGGAGAATTTATAGGCAATACTGCCAACTACGGCGGCGCAATAGCCATCAAAAACGGAGCTATTGAAAACGTTTCATGTTTAGGCAATCTTGCTGAAATAAACGGAGGAGCAATTTATTTCGGCGGTGATGGTGCAATAACAAACTGCAACTTCACCAACAACACTGCCTTAGGCATGGGAGGATCACTTTACTTTAATGAAACTGGAACAGTCAACAAATCATCTTTTAAAAACAATAAGGCCTCTGAAGGCGGAGCAATATCTTCCTGCGGAAATTTAGAAATCAACGATTCACAATTTAAAGGCAATACCGCAACTTTAGGAACAAATCATATAAACTTAAATGAAAATGCCACAATTAAATTGAAAAATGTTTCTCCAGAAAAAATTGGCCCAATCTCTGTTTCAGACAATATAAAAATTGCTGCAAGCAACAAAGCTTATGTAATCAACTATGGTGGCAAATACTCCGTTACCGTTAAGGACATTAAAAATAACTTAGCTTCAGGGGTAAAAGTAACATTCATATTGAATGGCAAAACCATAGGAAAAGCCACTACAAATTCCAAAGGCGTTGCAACAATTACACTCACTGCAAAAATGCTTAAAACCGCAACAGCCGGAAAAAGGAACCTTGTAATTAAGGCCAGCAACTCAAACTACTATACCGTCAGCAAAACAGTAAAGATAACAATCAACAAGGAAAAAACAAAAATCACCGCTAAAGCAAAAAAATTCAAAAAATCATTGAAAACCAAAAAATATACAGTAACCTTAAAGAACAGCAAAGGAAAAGTGGTTAAAAAAGTGAGCGTCAGCCTAAAGGTTAAAGGAAAAACATATTACGCAAAAACAAACAGCAAAGGAAAAGCAACATTCAAAATCACAAAATTAACCAAAAAGGGCAAGTTTAACGCTTCAGTAACCTACAAAGGAAACAAATACTATGCAAAAGCTACCAAGAAAGTTAGAATAACCATAATCTAACCGATTAATCTAACCATCACCAACCAACCCACCTGAAAACTGAAAGTGTAAATAATATAATAACAAATTATATATTACTTAGGTTGTGTTATTATGGATGCCGTTACCAAAGAAAAATTGAAATTAGCACAAAGATTCAAAAAGGAAAACAAAATTGACGAAGCGGAAGAAATCTATAGGGAATTTTGGGAAAAAACACCAGAAGGTTTCTCTGAATTTGATAAAACTTCTTTTAGCTGGCTTTTATACAACAAATACATCAAGAACAATGAAGATATTGATGAAATAACAGAAACCGCCGAGCTAATTACTGAAGTTAAAAAACAGCAAAACCAATCAAAAGACAGCAAATATCCTTGTCCATACACATTATCAGTATTGAAAGTCCTTGAACTGCTAAACAGAAACAATGACTTTGAAGAAGTCGTAATGTGGGCTGAAAAGATTAATCCTGATTATCTAAGCGAAAAGGCCAGTGACTTCAACGGAAGAAAATATCCTTCAAACAAGGAAAAATACTACAGCCAATTAACCAAGGCTCTTTTGAAGCTTGATGA
>JAUNXN010000157.1 GCA_030539795.1 Methanobrevibacter sp. | reverse complement strand
AAAAAATATAAAAAAAGATTAAGTGTTGAATGGTTCTCTTTTATTGATACCATTTATGAAAATTTCTTCTAGACTTTCTTCACTTTCACCATTTCTGATGTGTGTAATCAGTTCTACGAGATTATCATTTCTAAGCAGGCAAGGTTTTATTTTTCCATCAGGTGTTATTCTTAATCTGGAACAGTTTGCACAGAATGTAGAGTTGTCAACCGGTTTGACTATTTCGATTTCTCCACCGTCTATGTAATATTTTTTACGTCCTTGCATAAATTTACGTTCTCGTACGTCATCAGCTATATCAGCTAGTTTATTTTCAATGGAATCTAATGAGTAATGGTATTCGGCATTGAATTTGTCATCATCACAGTTTTCACTTTCAATCAATTCTATCAATTGAAGTATGATTCCATGTTCTTTGCAGAAATAAAACATGTCCTTCACTTCATTGCTATTGATGTCTTTCATGATGACCATGTTTATTTTAACGGGATACAGACCAACTTCAACAGCTTTCAGAATGCCTGATTTTGCCTTTTCAAGGTAGTCTTTCTTTGTTACAAATTTGTAAGTGTCACGATTTAATGTGTCTAAACTGACATTAACCCTGTCAAGACCTGCATTTTTCAAATCTTGAGCATACTTTTCCAATAACACTCCATTTGTAGTAAGTGAAATGTCTTTAAAATCTAAACTGGCTATCTTTTCAACAATTTCAACAATGTCCTTTCGGACTAATGGATCTCCGCCTGAAAGCCTGATTTTTCTAACTCCTATCTTTTTAGCTATTTTGCAAATTGTATATAGCTCATCAGGAGTCATTTCGTCTTTTGATGAAACCATCCCGTCGTGATGGCAATAGATGCAGTTTTCGTTGCATCTGTTTGTTATTGTAATTCTCAGTGAAAGAATAGGTCTTTCGTACTTGTCTTTAACTACATCTTCGAGCATGTTATCATTCTTCCACGTTAATTTTTATTTCATGAATCTCCTCATCATCAAGTTCCAGGGAATTGATTATTGCATATATTGTTTCCTTTAGAATTCCTTGAGTGAATTTATTGATTTTGACATCATGATTGTTTGTCTTAAGAACTATATCTGAATCGGTTAAATTTCCATTATTGATATTTGAAATTTCAACATCTATTTTTTTGACATTGTCTTCGGTTTTAATGGAATTTACCATCGCTTTAATGGAATTTGAAACGATTTTGGTTGTAAATTCATTAATTTCAAGGTTTTTATCGTTAATCAAAATGCTGCACTGTGCATCAATCGGATTTTGAGGAGCTTTTTTGCCGGGAACTATTAGCTCAATCTTTCCAATGTCTTCAACGCCATAGTCGTCTAGGTTCAGTGTGTTGATTACTCCAATCACGCTCTGCTTTAAATAGTCGCTTACAAACCTGTTAAGGCCTACTACATGGCCGTCGACGGATAAGTAGCTGTGAACCTCATCCAAGTCATCAATACTCAAGTTGCCTTGGCGAATTTCACGGGCAATCGCTTCTCCATTGTTGAATCCGCAATTGTTTGCAAACAGTGTATCAACAATGTCATGACCCCTTTCTTCAATCAGGTCAGCCAGTTCGATGATACCTTCTTCATCGATTGTAAAGGAATCCACTTCCTTGATGGTGTATTCGTCTCTTACGTTAGGGGAAGTAATTATTTTCGGATAGTTGTATCTTTTGTATCCTTCAATTATGACGAAATCGAATTCATCAAAATGTTTCAGCAAAAACAGTATCCTGTTAAGGTCCATTTCCTGGCGGGCATTGAAAAAGGTGGTTGATCCGACACCTACAACAAGGTTTGCACCTGCCTGTTTGTGTTTCCATGTATCGGTGTTTTCCTTGTCCATTTCTATGGAGTGGTGCGAATGCTTGATGGAAGCTACATTATAGCCCCTTTTTGTTAGCTCTTCAATAACTTTAACAGTTAATGAAGTTTTCCCAGTATTTTTTTTACCGACAATAGATACTATTTTCATTTTGTTCTCCCCTTACTAATAATATAGGTTTTTGTATTAATTATATTTTTTTGATGCGGATGTGTAGTTACTACACATTTTCATTAAATGACGTATTTTTCTTACATAATTCATTTGTTCCATGATGCAGAATTTTGTTTATTTTTTGTAAATTTTGGGAAAGAATTTTGATTTAGGTTTTACAAAAAAATTAGAAATAATTCGCCATATCGCTTGGATTTTGATTATTTCGTGTTTTTTCAAAAATGATGTGTAGTTACTACACATTTTAGGAGTACCTAAAAATTTTTCTAATATTTTCATGATTTTTTAATACTTTTTAGGTAAATTTTTATTACGAATTTTCTGAAATTTTATACTTTTTATTATAATATTAGGCTTCTTATCTTGTTATTTTTAATTAAACTAATTTGTATTATTTCTAAATATTAATACTCTTATAATATTTTGATATGGATTAATTAAACCTGTCTTAATCAATATCTAAATGTTGAAATGTGTACTATTACCACAGTAATATATATGTATTTCTATTTGATTCTAGTAGGCAAGTATATTTATATAAGTAAATATATTTTATATCATTACACATGGTGGTTCAAATGCCAAAACATATTGCGTCTGGTTTGAAATATTTGGCTGCGGTCAA
>JAUNXN010000051.1:9707-10403 GCA_030539795.1 Methanobrevibacter sp. | reverse complement strand
AACATGAAAATCAAACAATTATCAATATTTCTACAGAACAGAATGGGCAGCCTATCAAAACCGCTTGAAGTGCTTTCAGAAAATGATGTTAACATCAGGGCAATGTGCATGGCTGACACTTCCGAATTCGGTATTTTAAGACTGGTTGTTGACAATCCTGAGAAAGGTAAAGAAGTTTTGGAAGAAAAGAACTATCTTGTTAAGATTACAGACATCATCGGCGTTGAAATGTATGACTGTCCTGGAGGCCTTACATCCGTCTTAAATGTCATAAAAGAGAATGGAATCGACCTTGAATATCTCTATGCGTTTACACACAATAAGGTAAACAGGGCAATATTATTGCTTCACGCAGATGACATCGACAATCTGATTTCAGTGCTTGAAGAAAACGACATTACCATCGTTTCTTCAAAAGAAGTATACGAATTATAAGATAATTTATTAAATTATCTTCTTTTTTTTTAATTTTTAAATGAAATGTTATATAATCACATAATCTCTATAGATTATAAAAAATTTTTCAAAATGTAATATTACTCATTCAATAATATTTTTTTAAATATCAACAAAATTTCAAAAACAAACCTCAAAAATTAAACATTCAAAAAAAATATTCTGAAAAATATTCATAAATTATTACTTTTTTTATGTATAATATAAATTATTTTTAGAAATTTTTAAAAAAATTTAAAT
>JAUNXN010000051.1:0-9697 GCA_030539795.1 Methanobrevibacter sp. | reverse complement strand
ATTCATAAAAATACTCTGCAAATGCACAAATTCATACAAAATAATAACATAAATAATATTATAAAATATTAATTGAAAATATCATGATTTGACATGATGTTTTAAAAAAAGGTGATAAAATGGGAAAACTAGATGGAAAAGTAGCAATTATTACCGGAGCAACCTCCGGAATGGGTAGAGAATCAGCAAAATTATTTGCAGCTGAAGGCGCAAAAGTTCTTATAACTGGAAGAAACGAAGAAAGAGCAAAAGCTGTTGTAGATGACATCAAAGCTGCTGGCGGAGAAGCAACCTACGCTATTGTAGATATGGCAAACTTAGATGAAGTGCCAAAAGTATTTGAAGCAGCAATGGACGCATACGGAACCGTCGATATCTTATTCAACAATGCAGGAGTACTTTCAATGTCCCCATTAATGGACGTTACCCTTGAAGAATGGACAAAAGTATTCAATGTAAATGTTACTTCCGCATTACTATTAACTCAACTTGTCGCACCAGTAATGAAAGAAAAAGGAAAAGGAACCATTGTAAACACCTGTTCTGTAGCATCTTTCGGTGCTCACCACGGATTCGCAGCATATGTTGACAGTAAACATGCTATGATGGGATTAACCAGATCCATGGCATGGGAATTAGGTCCTGAAATCAGATGTAACGGTATCGCACCTGGTCTTATCCACACCGCAATGGTAGACAGTATCGGTGGACCTGCAGCATTACAAAATATGATTGATCAATGCCCAGTTAAAAGATGCGGTGAAGGTCAAGACATCGCTGAATTAGCTTTATTCTTAGCAAGTGACGAATGTACTTTCTTAGACGGTCAAATCATTAAATGTGACGGCGGATTTGAAATTTAATCAATTTGAAAAATACATATCTTTGAATTTTGGGAGTTAATTTTATATTAACTTCCAAAAAATACTCTTTTTCATTAATTAACAAAAAAAATATCTGAAAGCTTTTTTTAATTAAAAAATCAGTCATTTAAAACTTTATATTTTAAAATCAAGTCTTTATCCAAAGAAAATGAGTCAACCAGCTCCAATCTAATGGCCTCATCCATGGTGTCAAATCCATCTCCATCAAAGAAAGTCTTTGCATTTGCCCCTCCGACAATCATAGGAGCTACACAAATGCTAATCTCATCAATAAGACCCGCCTTAATCATTGAAAAGTTCAAGGTCGAACCGCCTTCAAGCATTAGCTTTTCGATGCCCTCTTCATGCAGATAGCTCATCAAAGCAACAAGGTCAACCCTTTCATCTCCTGAAAAGAAGAATTTGACTCCCCTATCTTTAAATGTTTCATACTTTTCGGATTGCTTTAAGTCATCCCTGTATTCATTAGCAACCGCAATGATTGTTTTTGCATCACCATTTGTAATTCTTGCATCAATAGGGGTTCTGCATTTGCTGTCGACTACAACACGAACAGGATTGTCCTCCGGTTTTGCATCAATCTTATGGACTGTTAATCTTGGATCGTCTGCAAGAACAGTGCCGATTCCAACCATTATTCCATCACATTCCTTTCTGATTTCATGAACCCTTTCCAAATCCTTTTTTCCGGAAATGTTTGAAGAGCCTGTAGCGGTTGCGATTTTACCATCCAATGTCATTGCCGCATTCAATATTACATATGGCCTCATCATTTCACCTTATATGTGATAGAACATTTCCTTAATTTGCAAGAAGTTCATCAGGGTTTGGTTTTCAATCACTCCAGGCATTATCAATGCTACAATAATACCCAGCAAACCGAATACAATGCCTATTGCCCAAATGATTTTAACTGCATCCTTTTCGGCAATTGGTTTTCTTAAAATCAATCTGATCAATGATTTGAAACCGGTTTCAGGCCTTACCAATTTTCCTTCATCGTTCAATTGGGTTGGCTTTTGCTGCTGGCGGTTCATGACGCCTGCAGAGTAGAATTTCAAAGCCGCATCAATGATGTTCGGCATCAATATTATGAATGCAATTAATTTTACCCTTCCTATAAATGCAATGCACACAACAGCCGCTCCGATGATTAATGTACCGGTATCACCAGGGAAAATCTTGGCGGGATACCTGTTGAAGTATAGAAATGCAATCAATGCGCCGAGCATACTCATTGAAATGATGGTTACATCATATTTTCCTAAAATAAGACATGCAATGGTCAGGGATGCCATTGAAATGATTCCAAGCCCGGATTCAATACCGTTTAATCCGGCAAGCATATTTGTCAGGTTAGAACCTATTGACAATGCGATTGGAATTGAAATTAAATATAAAATCCCTACATTTGGCGGTGCCGCCCAAATCAATGGAAGACCTGCCAAAAACAACAAGAAAAACTTTTCTTTTGAAGATAAAGCAAGCAAATCATCAACGATTCCTATAATTCCAACCAGTAAAATCACTACAAGAACTATGACCAAATTGAATGCCAAAAGGTCGTGCATATAGATTCCGGAAAACATTCCTATGGTAAATCCGAAAAGAATACCAAACCCGCCCATTTCAGCAACAACGGGCTTCCAGGATTTGTGAATGTCCTTTCCGACAATATCTGCATCTTCAAGTTTTTTAATAATCCTTGGCATAGATAATCTGGTAACAAAAAAAGACAGTAAACCACAGATTAAAGCTATGGCATATAAAGGAAGTTGTGGTAAAATCATCATGAATAATTATTTAGAATTCATTATTAAAATAAGTAATTATTTTTTATTTAGAATATAATAAACACTTCTAAGTGGAATATCCAATTCCAAGGCTATTTCTTTTGCAGTTAAACCCTCACTTTTCAGACGTTTGACTGCCCCATGATTATGTTTTCTTTTTCGATTGTCAAAACTGGCTTTGCTTTTACGCAGCAAATAATAAACCCTGTTAAGGGAAATATCCAACTTGTCTGCAATTTCCTTGGGTTTCAACCCTTTATTGGACAATTTCAAAACCTTAAATTCAAGGCCGTGGCTTTTTGACTTGGCTCCCCAATTGTACTGCTGTCTAACTTCAATACCCAATTCCCTTAAAGCCTCAATATACGTGTCTGAAGTCCTTTTGTAGACGCTGGGAGAGCAGGTAATCACTTTCAGATTGGGATACTCATCAATCAGTTCCACAATCATTGAAGAGCTTAATGCTTTTGTTATATGAATTGTTGTCAAATTCCCATCCATATAATCACTATTTTTTAATTAACTCAAGGAATTTTTTAGACTTATCGCTTTTAGGATTTTTAATGCTGTCAATATTCTTGATTTCCTTTTTGACTCTGGATTCATTGATATTGAATGCATTGCTTATGCTTTCAAGAGGAATATCTGAATTTTCATGAATCAATGCGGCTCCCAATGCAACATGATTGAACTTGACATGTGAGTTTCTGATTTGCTTTTCAAACTTAAATTTCTCATAGAGCAGCAGATCCTTATCATCGATAGAAATGATTTTGAGGTCTGTCAGGTTATTTAAAGTTTCAATGACTCTTATATAATCTGCCTGAAATACCTTTCTTTGCTCACGGTCCAATTCAACACGAATATAGGGGAACGGACCCAAATCGATTTTACGTGAATTGTTTGAAGTGGTCATGTAATATCTGAAAATGTCCCATATTATTAAGGCGGAAGCAATATTTTTTAAAATGTTTTGATAGATATTGTCTCTCTTTTTCAAATCACGGTTAAGGGATCTTTTAATGTTGCCCTGCCCGTCACAATAATTCAAGTTTTTAAATTTCTCTACGATTTTTGACTTTCTCCAGGATTCGATTGCATCCGTATCATATTCATCTATAAAATCAGGATTTTGATTTTCATATTCCGCAATGATTTCATCATATTTGTTTATTCTTTTAAAATCAGTCAGATTCCTCTTTAAAATATCATCACGAATATCCTCTATTATGTCTTCTGCATATTTTACATAGCCAATAGCTAATGCTGTTCTTGCATGTTTATCATCAATGATTGCAGGCTTTGTTCTGTTGAATCTCAATCCCTCTATTCTGACGTTCTGTCCGAATCTGTTTCTTAATTCCTCTTCATAATCGTCAACATATTCGGAGCCAAGAGTAAGCTTTCTTCTATACAATCGATTATTCTTATCTTTTAAACGAATGCTTAAGGAAATTGTCTTAACAACACCTTTACGTTCCTGCTTTAGTATGTTCAATACTTGCTTAAGAGATTCCCTTCCATATGATGAAAATTCGTTTCTCAACACCATATAGTTTCCGGACAACGGCAAATGAGGGATGATTTCAATCCTGTGTGTTGCATCTTTTCTTATTTTAAATGTAAATCCTTGACTTCCGCAGCTGCATTGGCCATCCATATTTTTATATTCACTCATTGAATACTTTTTATAGCATGAATTGCATTTCACATAACCAAATTGCTCAAGATTGCCTATTGCAATCTTATGTGAATCAATAGCTGATTTAACTCTGTCAAGAATGTTTTTCTTAGCATTTGCCCCGGACCTATAAATCTGATTATGGCGACTGTTTTCACCGATTTCATCCATCGCCACATCGGATACCGCTTTTGTTCCGTATTTGTTCAGAGGTGTGAAGGGAGTGGTGTATCCCTGTGCATCCATATCATCCTTCAGGCCTTGCAAATAGTTTAATCTGTCATCTAGTTTAAAGTAAAGATCTTTGAAATTTTCAAAATTTTCAAGATTATCTACACTAATTGAATCATTTGATATTTCCTTTAAGTAGGTCTCGGCTTTATTTACTAGGACAGATTCTGGCATTTTATCGATTTATTGAATTCTTTCGCCAACTTTACCCTTTTCATCCGGAGATAACAATGCACCTGACTCGCCAGTTGCAAGAATCATACCTTCTGATAATGTTCCGAACAATTTGGCCGGCTGTAGGTTTGCTACAACACAGACTTTCCTGTCAACCAATTCTTCAGGAGAGTAGAATTTTGCAAGTCCCGCAACGATTTGTCTTGGCTTTTCTTCTCCGATGTCAACCTGCAATTTCAATAATTTATCGGATTTTTCAATCTTTTCCGCTTCTAAAACTTGACCTATTTTAATTACTACTTCATCAAAATCATCGATACTGATTAAATCACTCATATTTTCATCCTCATTACTTTCTTTTAGGTTTTCGTGTAATTTCGCTTTTTCAGCTTCAATCACGTCATCTTCAATCTTTTTGAATAATGGTTTTGCCTTATTGATTTCATGTCCTGTCGGAAGGAAAACGCTTGCATCTTTCCATTCGGACAAATCATCAATATTCATTATTTTGGCTATTGCATCAGCTTTGGTAGGCAAGTAAGGCTTTAATGTGTAAGCTAATGTTTTAGCCAATTGGTTTGATAGATAAAGGCAGTTAGCCGCTTTTTGCATGTCTTCCTTGACCGCTTTCCACGGTTCTGCATCATTGAAATATTTGTTTCCTTTTTTAGCCACCTTAAATATTTCAAGCAATCCTTCCCTGAATTCAAAGTTGGCTATATATTCACCAACCTTTGCAGGCAACTCTTCTATGGCCTTTCTGAATTCCTCATCTTCATCGGAAGGATTTGCATATTCAGGGATCTTGTTGTCAAAATTTTTGCGTGTGAATGTGAATGTCCTGTGCAGGAAGTTTCCGATCACATCGGCCAATTCATCATTGTTTCTTCTTTGGAAATCATCCCATGAAAAGTCGGAATCTTTATTTAAAGGAGCATTGATTGTTAAGAAATATCTTAAAAGATCAGGCTCATAGTCTTTAACAAAATCAGCAATCCATATAACCCAATTTTTACTTGTGGACATTTTTTCTCCTTCAAGAGACAGGAATTCGCCGGCATAAATCATGTCAGGCAATTTGCATCCATATGCCTTTAGAAGACCAGGCCAGAATATTGAATGGTGGTAGATGATGTCCTTGCCTATGAAATGAACTACAAAGTCGTTCCAATATTCCTCCCATTTCCTGCCAGACTGCTCTGACCATTGTGATGCTGATGAGATATAACCCAGGAATGCTTCAATCCAAACGTATAATACTTTGCCTTTAGCCTCATCAAGCGGTACTGGAATACCCCAATCCATATCTCTTGTCAAAATCCAGTCATTCAATCCGTCATTCAGCCAGTTTGATGCGTAGTTTTTGACGTTTGCAGGAAGGTTTTCATTATTGTTGATATAATCCTTAAGGTCATCTTCAAGTTCGGACAGCTTGAAAGCATATTGGAATGTGTCCCTGATGACTGGAGTTGTTCCGCAGGTAATGCAGTGTGGCTCATCAAGTTCTGTCGGATCCAATGCCCTTCCGCATTTTTCGCAGTGGTCTCCTCTTGCTTCAGAACCGCAAACAGGACATAGTCCTTCCACATATCTGTCAGGAAGGAACTTGTTACAGTTCGGACAGTAGAGCTGCTGGATATCCTCCCTATAGATAAATCCCTTGTCGTATAGGTCCTTGAAGAAATTTTTAGCAATCTCATAATGCTTTTCATCTGTGGTTCTTGTAAAGTTATCCAATGATATGTTCATTGATTCTACATCTTTTACAATCAAATCATGATACCTTTTTGAAATTTCAATCGGTTTTTTATTCTCTTTATCAGCCTTTACTGCAATTGGAGTTCCGTGCTCGTCAGTTGCACAAACAAGAAGCACGTCATTGCCGACCATCCTATTGTATCTTGCATAGATATCCGCCGGCAGATAAGTCGAACGGATGTGGCCTAAATGACACGGTCCATTTGCATAAGGAAGTGCACATGAAATAAAAATCTTTGACATTTATCTAATCCCCTTTATCATTTTAAACATTATATAATTATATTGCTAATATATAATAAAGTATTATTTTTAACACTGTTATAATCTTATAAATTAAAATAAAAATTGATTTTGAAAATGAGCAATCTATTTAAAATATGAAATAAAAATTAAAAATCATGTCTGAAGTTTCTTATATAAACCCATTATCCGACGAAGGAAGAGGAATCATCAGAAAATACGGGGATTTAAATCAGATATTCGAAGAGGATGAATACCTGATTGACATATGTACCCACACCACAAACCAGAAAATTTCAGATGACTCCCTGATTCCAAAGTCCTACCACGATTTGGCCATCAAACGCATACAATGGGCAATCGAAAAGAAAAACAACAGCAATTTCAGGCAATCCGAATTCGAATACATGACAAACAGCGACCTGTTCCAGCAGGACGTCGTGACATTCCACATACTGTGCCAGGCTATTGCAATACAGTTCAACCTTGGGTCACGTGAAACAAGGCTGTTTGTTGAATCACAGGGAGCTCTTATTTTAGAAAGGCTTGCAAAGATACCTCCAATGCTGAGGGCAGACATAATCGATGAAGTGCTTGACGAGGTAAAAACAGACGGTTCAATCAAATGGAAGTCCCTCAGGGATGTTGTCGCATCCAAAAAGCTTAAATTGACCGATTTATTAATCGATGAGGGAGACATCATACTTCAGCAGGACGACTTTCTGGAAAGGTTCGGAGACGAATTCCACGACAGAAGCCCTGAGAGAATGTACAACATACTAATCGGAGACAGCGTTAAGGAACAGATACTGTCAAGACTGATTATGCAGAAAACCGAAGAGTACATTCAAAGAATCAAGGAAATGTCTCAGAGAATCGAAATCCATCCGGCAATCATCAAGATTGGCGAAGAACTGAAGGATTTCATACCTGAAGAGATAAGCAAATACAACCAATACTATGCCGGAAGCGGTGGAATCTACGGTTCAGTGCAAGCAGGAAAACTAAATCCTGAAGCTTTCCCACCATGCATTAAAACAACCGTTGAAGGAGTTTCCTCAGGAGGACGTAACGATGCAATTGTACTTCTTTTAACCTCATTTGCATCATATGCAAGACTATATCCAAGAATATTTGCATCAGACGAGACAATCAAGGTTTCAGATATGGATCCTGATTTGTCAATTACCGAAAATGAGATTCTGCCGTTGATCTTTGATGCTGCAGACAACTGTACACCGCCATTATTTGAAGACCAGCCGCAGGAAAAAATCAACATCATATCCAAGCTGGGCTTTGGAATGCATGACAGAGTCGACATCAACCATGAGGGCGAAACCAAATGGTACACACCAATGAGCTGCGAAAAAATAAAGATACACCTGCCTAACCTATGCCATCCCGACAAGTCCTGCAAAGGAATAAATAATCCGTTGTCCTGCTACGGGCGTAAAAAATATCAGCTTGACAATGCCCAAGGAAGCAATCAATAGCTGTTCTGCGAAAACATGAAGGGATTGTGGTCCTCATATATGGCATCATAATACTTGTTTAAAATAGCTGATTCCCACATGTTATAATTGGCCTGCTCCTCTTTTTCAAAATTATATGCCAAAAGTCCAATTTTACGTTTATCCTCATCTATTCCCTTTATTTGGCAAAATTCAGTTATAATGTCAGGAACATATTCGGAAGGGTCGCTGCTGCTGAATTCCAAAAATTCCTCATATTCGCTTTCAGAAAAGAATTCCTCCTCATCAATTGGCTCTTCATGTGATTCTATAGTGAACAACTCGATATAGATATCATCAGCCAATGGAAGCTGATTGAATTCAATTCCAAGACCTGATACCCTGCCGCTTTCCAAATTCAAAATCGTATGACCTGTTCTGATGCCCGCCATCCAATTTTCATAGGCCGGCCTGACAATGTCTTCTGGAGTCAATCCGGACAGTATTACCTTTAAGTGTTCGACCCCAATTACCTCAACTATTTCTTCCATATGTTTATATTTTTGTGTTCATTATTATAAATTTAAGGATTATCATATGAAATCAATTTAACGAAGTCAAATCAATAAAACAATCTCAAAAACCACAAATATTTAAATAATAAAGCATAATATAATCTTAATTAATATTTTGAGGAGATATAATGGCAAGACCAATTGGAGATACACCAATTTTAGAAGGAAAAGAAGCGGAAGATTTTATAAATGGTTTAGGAAAACCATTAACAAAAAAAGAAAAAGAATTAATAAAAGAGATTAATTCACAAAGAAGAGTTTATTTTTGGGACAAACCCTCAAAAGATTAATCTGTTTAATTTAATGCTCCATATCTCTCCAAATCCATATAAAGATAAAATGTTTTAGTTGGATCTCTTTTTGTAATGAATTCAATATTCCCAATTTTTACATCATCTCTTCTCAAATTTTCAAATCCATTACGCGCAACATAAAAATTAAATGCCTTAGCATATCCTTCAACAACAATGAAACGAAAGCCAACATTTGTTTCAGAAATTTTTTTGAGAGTAGCTAATATATTCCTCAGAATATGTGAGCCCAAACCTT
Organism: Methanobrevibacter sp.; assembly: GCA_030539795.1. Lineage (GTDB taxonomy): Archaea > Methanobacteriota > Methanobacteria > Methanobacteriales > Methanobacteriaceae > Methanocatella. Next base: position 358 of record JAUNXN010000051.1, on the reverse strand, counting down.
GTCCTGAATATTTTTTATCTAAGGCAAATCTTCCAATTTTCACAGCAGGGATAGGCTTATTCTTTGAATTAATATTCAACGCATTTTTTAAATCAAGCTTGATTCTATCTTCACGAATGTTTTTTATAGTCAATCTATCGGTTAACAGAGAGACATATCCAATAATCATATCCTCACATATTACTAATTTTGTTGAACCTCTCCGGCTTGTAGAAGCCGGAGATTCTTAGGCCATGCCTATTTTTTCGTCAAAGCATTTCCATTCATAATAATATGTGGATTCTCCTTGACTATTAGGCATGAAATCTACTAAGCATAGCACCATTGAACCAGTGGCGCGTAGACCTTCGTCTAAAAT
>JAUNXN010000156.1 GCA_030539795.1 Methanobrevibacter sp. | reverse complement strand
ACTTTTTGAAGCTCGCTTACAGCCCAGCCAAAGTTTTTAATGTCCTTTTCAAGCATGAAAGGAACAAGATTCATCAAAATCAGGTGGGATACCTGTTCAACCTCTTCCTTAGGAATAGGACAGTATGTCTGGAAAACATCCACCTCATCCTCACCTTCCATGTGCTTTTCAATGTGAGGAATTGCAATCAGTATGTCCCATTCTTCAGGGAAGTCATACCTTGCAATCAATGTTGCAGGCTTTGCTTTTGATGCTCCTGAAGGCAGGAACAACGGCTTTTCTTCCTTGCTGTGTCCGCCGTCCAGGATGAATCCTCCCAAATCGTGAGTGTAGGTTCCGATTCCGGAAGTTCCACCTCTTCCAACGACGCTGCTTAATACTCTGCTTTCCACTTCTATGCCCATTGTTTCAGTAATCAAGTGAGCTGTGGAAACCGCAATCTGAGTTCCGCTTCCAAATCCTGAATGCGGTGGGTATGTCTGATGGACTATAAAATGAAATCCTGAATCTATATTAAAATAATCAATAGTCTTTTGAGCTGCTGCAGGAATCTTTTCCTGACATTCCAAAATAGCTTCCTCATCTGTTACAGTATCTGCAAACTCAAGTGTTATGCCACTTTCAGTTTGTTTTGATTCTAAAACGAATTGCGGTTCGGCCAGTGCCAAACCAATTCCACCATCGACTCTTCTATATGACCCGTTTAAATCAATAAGGGACATATGTATTCTTGAAGGGGCTCTAATAATCATTTTCTTTTCACATCCTATTTATATAAACAATTAATTTATGAACTTAATATATAATAAATGTTATCATATTTTTTCAAATTAACTTTAAAAAAAATAAAAAGTATTTTATATGACCTTAGACAATATAGACTCATGGATATTAAAAACATTATTCCAAAAAGCATATTTGACATCGATGTTACAGTCGCTACAGTATATATCACATTGATTATACCTCTGATTGCAGCATTGATACGCGCATTTTAAGTTGAGAAAATCACTTTTCTCAAATTTTCTTTTTTTTAAAACTCTAAATTATCTACAGCACATATCAGTTTTTCAGCTAAACTTAATGTAAGATCCATCTCTTCATAAGAATAGCATTCATAAACTATTGTAGGAATTCCCGCTTCGGATGTCGGCTCTGTAATGAATGGCGGGCTTGACCTAAATTCAGGAGCATAATAGATAATCTCGTCAATCGAATCAATTATCTCATTCATATACACAGAGGACTTCTCATCAAAGCCCGGGGCGAATACGAAATTGGTTATCTTATAATCGCCTGGACCGTGGGCTCCACGATTTGAGTGAATGTCCAAAAACAGGTCATAATTATTGTTTATAATCTCATCGCAAACGAATTCCCGAGCCAGAAGCTGGCCTTCATCTCTTCCTTCGCTTTCGGAATCCTTGTCAAAAACATTGATGTTATACAGATAGTAGCAATATTTCAAATCGCCTTTGGAGGTCAGCTTTTCAAAAAGCGCCCTGTGGGACTTGCTTTCAAGAGGATGCATCCCAATGAGGTAGGCAATCCTAATCTTCGAATCAGCATTTCCAAAAGGACCGTGAACATGTACGCTTCCCCATTCATTTTCGCCAATCAGTTCTGATTCGTATTGTGCTGAATCAACTTGAGCTTCGCTTGTGGGGCCTTCTGGATAATCCATAAAAACACCTGAAAAAAAATAAGTGGAGACTAGAATGAATCTAGTCTTCGGATGGTGCACGTGCACCTAATTCTTTGTCCAATTCATAAATCAATCTTTTGTCGCCGTCGACGAGGTTGATTTTAGCAACCAATTCCATTGCGTTTTCCTCTTCTTCGACTTGCTCTTCGACAAACCATTGGAGGAAGTTGTTGGTTGCGTGATCTTTTTCTTCAATAGCCAAATCAACTAAGTCATTGATGAGACCAGATACCATTTTTTCATGTTCCAATACATGTTCGAATGCAGCTTTTGGAGAATCCCATTCGGTTTGAGGTCCTTCAATTGCTGCTAAAGTTACAGAAGCTCCTCTTCTGATAATGTAGTCATAGAATTTCATTCCATGTTCCAATTCTTCAGCCGCTTGGACTCTCATCCAGTTAGCAAATCCTGCTAAGTCTTCATCTTCAAAGTAAGCTGCCATGGATAAGTATAAATATCCTGAGTAAACTTCAGCGTTTAATTGTCCGTTTAATGCTTTTTCCATATTTTCTGATACCATTAAATATCACCATATTACATTTTGTAATTAATTCAATATATATTTTTAAATCAATGCCTCGGAAAAGTCAATTAGCATTAATGTAATCACACTTAAAAAAGCATGATTTCATATTTTTTCCCCTATTTTTTTCTAAAAATTCCAATTTAATATTAAAAACTTTAAATAACATGTTTAGATGGCAACAATATTACAAAATGACTTCAACAAGCTTTAAATAATAAATCAAGCAAAATTAACGTATAAAGCCTTCAAAGATGAATAATGGAGATAATTACAAATGGAAAAATTGAAATTTGAAATTAACTCTGCCATAAATAATCCTATGGGGGTGAAGTTAATGAAGATAATAATATTCCTACTGGGAACATTTTACTTCAATATTTATCAGATATTAAAGATATTAACGATTCCTAGTTAAATTTTTAATATCTCACTTTTTCACTCCCTAAAAAAAGGCAAA
>JAUNXN010000050.1 GCA_030539795.1 Methanobrevibacter sp. | reverse complement strand
AGTTAAATGGAGTGATTAATAGAGTGAATCAACCTAAAGGACGTTTCAATGAACTTTTATTTTATTTGCATTAGCATATGTAATATTTAATTTTCTAGTATAAAAAGGTATCTAAGTAATACTTTTTTAGCTATTTTGTAGTAATTTTTTACATTGCTCAGAGCTATTTTTTTGCCGATTTGCTAGTGAAAAATTGTTGTTTTTTTTTAAAAATTTTTTTCTACTAATAATGCAATATGGTCTTTTTCGTATGGTTCCAGTTTTACTTTTTCAATAATCTTAAAACCTTTTTCTTTCAATTTCTTCTCTTGTTCCTTGAAAATCTTTTTAGGTTTTTGTACAACATCTATACTTCTAGCTTTAATCATTAAAAGGCCAAGACCATCATTCTTTGAAAACATATTCATATTTTTCATAAACAGTTCACTTTGTGTTGGCTGAGCAACATCACAGTATACTAAGTCTACCTTTTCGACTATATTGAGATATCCTTTAGGTTTGGTTGCATCACCTAAAATCGGAGCAATATTAAGCCTTTGACGTGAGAGTTGAACCAATTTTTTCGCTGTTGTTGGTGAAAATTCAACGGCATATATTCTTCCATTAATTACAATATCTGAAATATGGGATACGGTGGTTCCGGTTGATGCACCCAGATATAAGACTTTTGAAGTCTCCTCGATGTCCAGATTTTTTAATCCATTTAAGAGGGCTGCTGATAATTTTGAACGTCTAGGATTCCAGATTCTATATTCTTCATCTTCTTGAATTAGCTCTTCACCGTAAACTGAGATTCCAGGATTTAAATTTTTGGTGGCAATATTTCCATCCTTAAAATAGACATTCATGCTTTATCTCCTCTTATTTCTTTTTTTGCCTTTTCGCTTACTTTTTTTGGATTTGGACTTTTCTTCTTTTCTTTTTTTAGTTGTCTTTGTTGGAAATGGATTGTTCTTTTCGATCTCTTCAACCTTTGATTTGAATTCATCCGAAGCGTTTCCATCAAAAGTCTTTGTAAAAACGTCTCTTCTGACGGCCAGGGATATCATTCCTGCAAGCATTCTTGCAACCTTTCCTCGATTCCACCATTTAGCTCCCCTTACCTGTGGGTGTTGGTAGATTAATCCATACTTTGGAGGGCGGTCTCCGCTTTTTAAATGTCTGAACAATGCTTTTTCAGCACCCATGATTTGAACGGTACTTGAAGGATACATTGCTAGGCGTTTAAGACCACCAGCATGTGAAATTAATTTCGCTCCTAATGTAGGACCTACTAAAAGCCTTAAATTAGGTGCTATGGATTCCATTTTTGCATCAATATACTCTTCGATATTTTTTCTAGATTTTTGAAGCTCATGAATGGATTTTGCATAGTTGTTCATTATTTCTAAATCTTTAGGATCTATATCTTCATCAAGGTCAATAATTTCGCTTGGGAATGCATCTGGTTTAGCTTCAACAATGTCTTTTTTTGTTTTGTTTTGTGAAATTAATTTGATGTAGGTTTCATTATTTTTGATAACATCCATTTCAGGGAAATATAGTGCATACCATTCTCTGATGCGTTCTATCAGTTTGGAAATACTTTCATCAATTTCATCAATGGAGTTGATTGCCTGTATTAAATGTTTGTCTTCAGAGGCGGACGCCTTAATGTCATGAATCGCCAAATTTCTATATATTTCAGTAATGTCCTCGGAATTCAGGTCGAATTTGTCATAATTTTCTCTTAGGTATTCTCCGCCCTGATTCGGATTTTTGACAGTGATCTTTTCATTATTATAGTCTGATTGCCTTTTATTTGACTCTATAATAATTTCATCAAACTCTTTAGAAACTTCTTCAATGATGTCCAGTTCCTCTTTAACAATTTTCTTATCATTAATTTCAGCTAATCTTTGGATTATTTCTTCATTTGGAAATAATTTTTTAGCTATTACCTCATTTTCACTATTGAAGGCTAAAAATCCTTTAACACAGTAAGTTATATAACATTCCATAAGATTAAATATTTTTTTTATTTCTAATAAGCATTGTTATGATATGAAAAGATTTAATTTATTCAAAATTTAAATTAAATTTCATTGAGTTATTACTATTTTTGGATTTGTAGTTATGTCAGAACAGAGATTAAAAGATTTGGAATATGAACTTGAATTGAAAAATGCCGAAATTGATGAGCTTAATATGGATATTCAAGATAAGACTGATGAAATCAATAAGCTGAAACTTTATTCCACAAAATTGAAATATGCAAATAAGAATTTGGAAGATAAGCTTGATACCAAGATTGATTACGATAAGGCAAGAATCAAGGAGCTTGATGATTTGTCTCAAAAGATTAAGGAAAAGGATTCAATAATTGAAGATAAGCAGGATCAAGTTAGATATTTAAGGTCTCTGATAGATGATTATAAGAGCCAGATGAATTCCAACACCGAAAACCTGGAGCTTCAGCTTAGAAAGATCTCTAAAACATATGAAGATTTGCTCAAACAGAAAGATGCAATAATTGAAAAACAAGACGAACAAATTTCCAATCTAATAAAATCCAAAGAAGAAATAATCAAATCCAACAAGACCAATATAATAAGTTTAAAATTGCAAAATGAAAAATATCAGGAAATCATTGAAAAATTAACAAAAACTAATTAAATAATTAATTACAAAGTTGATATTATGTTGAAAACAAATGTTTGCGGAGTAGAGTTTAGAAATCCATTGATGTTGGCTGCAGGGATTATGGGAAGCAATGCCTCATCAATGAATTGGATTTTAAAATCAGGTGCCGGAGGAGTCGTTTCAAAATCATTTTCCTTAAATCCTCATCCTGGCTATCCAAATCCAACAACCGTTGCAGTTGAAGGAGGCATTTTAAATGCCATTGGGCTTTCAAATCCTGGTGTGGATAACTTTAAAGAGGAATTGAAAAAGATCGAACGGGAAAATAATGTGGTCATCGCGTCAATTTATGGGGCAAATCCTGATGAGTTTTCCACATTGGTCAATGAAGTTCAGGATTATGTTGATATGATAGAGTTGAATATTTCATGTCCTCATGCAATGGAAGGCTATGGCGCATCCATCGGTCAGGATTGTAATTTAAGCCATACAATTGTTTCTGCTGCAAAGGATGCGGCAAATGTTCCGATTATCGCAAAATTGACACCTAATGTGACTGACATTACTGAAATTGCTAAAACCTGTGAAGATGCAGGTGCAGACTGCATATCATTGATCAACACATTAGGTCCTGGAATGAAAATCAACATTGATGTTGCCCGTCCGGTATTATTCCATAAATCCGGAGGAATGAGTGGTCGTGCAATCAAGCCGATAGCCATCAGCAACGTTTATTCTGTTTATGGAGCTGTTGACATTCCATTAATAGGTGTCGGAGGAATTTACACTTTTGAGGATGTTATCGAATTTATTTTTGCCGGTGCAAGGGCAGTTCAAATTGGTACTGCCATCATGGATGAAGGCGTCACAGTATTCGATGACATTAACAGAGGATTGGAAAAATTCATGGCTGAAAAGGGATACTCATCTATTGATGAAATGGTTGGACTAGCACACAGGGAGTTGTAATTATGATTAACGAACCAAAAATTGTTGAAATTACTGAAATTATTGATGAAACTCCTACAATTAAAACTTTTAAATTTAATTGGGATATGGATAAATTAGGAACTCCAAATCCGGGGGAATTTGTGATGGTTTGGAACTTTAAAAACGAAAAGCCTATGTCCATAGCTCAAATCAATGACAATGAACTTGCAATCACCGTAAAAAATATTGGGGAGTTCACTTCACAATTGCATGATTTGAAAGTCGGCGATAAAATAGGCGTTAGAGGCAGCTACGGCAACGGCTTTAACAATTCCTTTGAAGGCAAGAATATCCTGGCGATTGGGGGTGGTGTCGGAATGGCCCCTATAAATGCGATTGCCAGTGATTTGATTAAAAAAGGAAACAATGTTGATGTTGTCTCAGCGGCAGTTACAAAAGATGAATTGTTATATACCGAGGCCCTTGAAGAATTGGGTGCAAAGATGCACTATTGTACCGATGATGGAAGTTTCGGATTTAAAGGATTTGCAACCGACTGTACTTCAGAGTTGCTTAAAGATTCAACTTACGATTATGCATTTGTATGCGGTCCTGAAATAATGATGAAAGGAATATTCGATATTCTTGAAGATGCTTCAATACCTGCCCAGTATTCTCTTGAAAGATACATGAAATGTGCTTTGGGAGTATGCGGACAGTGCTGTGTTGACAGCGAAGGCTGGAGAATCTGCGTTGAAGGACCTGTTTTTGAAAACGACAAAATAAAACAGATTACAGAATTTGGAAAATACAGAAGGGATGCTTCAGGCGTAAAATATTAAGTTATTGGTGGATATTATGGCATTTGACATTAAAGAGTATTTATCACTCCCAGTTTTATTGGTTATTTTCCTGTTAATCCTATCTTTAATGTTCGTTTTTCCAGTTTTAAAAATGATTATACTGGGAGCCATTTTAGCTTATGGAATTAGGCCTATTGCCTTGAAAATTCAATCCAAGCTGAAATATTCTTCTGTTTCTATTTTACTTGCGATGGTCGTTGTTTTGATTCCGTTGCTGCTGCTGGTGGGATATATCACATATGAACTTTCATCATTAATATCCGCAATGCTTGCAAGCAGCTCATATATGGAATTTAACAGTGCCGTATCTCAATTGGTAACCTATTTGCCGGTAAATGGAGATCCCACTTCCATTTCCACATATTTAAATAATTCATTTGAGTCCATTTCAAGCTTTTTATTGAATTACTCTGCAACTGCCTTAAGCAAATTTGCCAATATCACCCTGGATTTGTTTATATTGGTCTGTTCAATATTTTATTTTGTTCGCGATGGGGACAAATGTTTAAATTTCATAAAAGATTTCATCCCTGACGAATCCAAGGAATTTTTTGACAATACTGTCGAATCTGTAAAGGATGTCTTGAGAAGCATATTTTATGGCCACTTTTTGACATCAGTGATAATAGGTATTTTTGGATGCATTGGCTATTCCATTTTAGGTTATCCGTTCGGAATCTTTTTGGGTGTTATCACAGGTATCTTGCAATTGATTCCTGTATTTGGGCCATGGCCTATATATTGGGCGTTATTCTTCATAGATTTGTTGGGTGGAAATTATCCTCGTGCAATAATCGTTTTACTGTTCGGATTTTTCCTAAGCACTGTTGATATGTATATCAGGCCTGCGCTTTCAAGCCATTATGCCGACATTCATCCGTTAATATTGCTTGTGGGATTCCTGTCAGGACCTTTGGTTTATGGAATCGTAGGGTTCATTGTAGGTCCTTTAATATTGGGAGTGACCTATGTTGTTTTGGACTGTTACAGAAAGGAATATCTTCTTGGAGATGGATAAATGCAGAGAAATGTTGTCATATTGGATATCGATTATGTTACTTATGAAGAGAAACCTGTAATAAGGTTATTTTCTAAAGATGGAGATAAAAACATAGTTTTAATAGATGATACTTTCGAACCGTATTTGTATGTAATGTCCGATGATTTGGATGAATGCATCACTGAAATTGAAGATAATCTGGATGTTATCAATATTGAAAAAGTTCAAAAGAAGGATTTTCAAATTGAAAAGGAATTTTTAAAAGTCACATTCAAACATCCTCAGGAGCTTGCAAAAAACAGGGATAATCTAAGGGATTTGGAAAGTGTAATTCAGATAAGGGAATTTGATATTCCGTTTTATAGGAGATATCTGATGGACAGGGATGTAATTCCAATGACCGAAGTGGTAGCCACTGGTGAAAAGCTCGATTCATTCCTTGATTTGGATTCAGAAAAGCAGGATGTTGAGATAATCAAACTAACTGAAGAACTGAAAAGGGTTCCGGAGTATCCTCATGATTTTCGTATTTTAAGCTTTGATTTGGAAGTCAGAAACCCTCATGGAATGCCCAACTCCGAAGTCGATGAAATTATTATGATAGGTGTTTCAAGCAATTTCGGCATAAATCAGGTAATTTCAACCAAAACAAATTCAGAGGATAGGGATGACTTTGTAAATCAAGTAGGCTCTGAGAGGGAAATGATTGAGGAATTTGTTCAAATCATCAAGGACAATAATGTTGACATTATAGTCGGTTATAACTCAGATAACTTCGATTTCCCATATCTCAAGGACAGGGCTAAAATTTTAGGCGTTGATTTGGATATTGGAATGGACGGATCAGACATTCGTTTTATCAGAAGAGGATATGCGAATGCGGCTTCTTTTAAGGGATTGATTCATGTTGATTTGTATTTGGTCATGAGAAGATACATGACCCTTGAGCGATATACTCTTGAGAGAGTTTATTATGAACTGTTCGGTGAGGAAAAAATCGATGTTCCGGGAGATAGGATATGGGAATTCTGGGACAATGGCGGCGAGCAATTGGATAACCTATTCGATTACTCTTTGGATGATGTAGTATCCACATTAAAAATTGCAGAACAGACTTTACCTCTCAATTTAGAGCTTACCCGTATCATAGGTCAGCCATTATTCGATGTTTCCCGTATGGCAACAGGCCAACAGGCTGAATGGTTTTTAGTAAAACAGGCATATTTTGATGATGAAGTTGTTCCAAATAAACAGGGCGCCAACTTTGCCAACCGCGCTGCTGCAGAAGATAATGAAGGTGGATATGTAAGGGAACCTGAAAAGGGTTTGCATGAAAATTTAGTTCAGTTCGACTTCAGAAGCCTATATCCGAGTATCATTATTTCAAAAAACATATCCCCTGACGTAATGGTTTTGGGGGATATTGAAAATGAGGAAGATTATAATATTGCTCCTGAACATGGAATTAAGTTTAAAAAAGAACCTCAAGGATTTATTCCATCTGTTATAGATAAGATTTTGCAGGAAAGGTTCAGAATCAAACGTGAAATGAAGGCTTGTGAAGATGAAACAGAAAAGAAAGCTTTAAATGTACAGCAGCAAGCTATTAAACGTTTAGCCAATACAATGTATGGTATTTATGGATTTCCGAGATTCAGATGGTATTCTTTTGAATGCGCTAAAGCCATTACTTCCTGGGGAAGGCAATATATTAAATCATCAATAAAAAAAGCCGAAGAATATGGTTTTTATACAATATATGCTGATACTGATGGTTTTTATGCGAAATATATAAAAGAAAAAAAGTAAGAGAAAGTTAATTCTCTTTAAATTTATTTAGTTATTTTTATAGTTGATTTTGCAGCTTTTGCAACAACATATTTGTTTGCAGAGCTAACAACAACTTTATGGGATCCAACTTTTAAGGATTTTACATTAAGATTTGCAATTCCTTTTGAATTAGTTTTCACGGAGTAAGTTTTGTATTTTTTACCGGTGTAAACTTTGATTTTAACTTTAACTCCTTTAATTACTTTTTTGGTTTTTGTGTTTTTCACAGTAACTTTAAAGTATTTTTTAACGCCTTTTTTAGCAGTCAATTTTTTAGGAGTTAATTTAGCAGGAGCCTTTTTAATAACGATTTTTGTTGAAATTTGTTTAATGGTGAAGCTTTTGGTATCACCGCTTTTAACTACAACTTTGTAAGTTCCTGGTTTTAAAGTGTTTAATGACAATCTAATCTGACCATCAACACCAGTTCTTACTGATTGTTTGTACCCATTAATTAAAAGGGTAATTTTAGCATCATATATTGGTTTTTTAGCACTTGTAGTTAATTTTACAGTAAATACTTTCACTCCTTTGTAATAGTCGGTTACTTTAGGTGCACTACATTTTGCAGTTATTTTTTTATTGGTAATTGTTTTTGTAACTGCTGATGCAGTGTATCTACTATCTGCATTGGTTACTTGTATTTTATGTTTTCCAACAGTTTTAATTTCAACTTTTCCATTTTTGTTAGTTTGGGTAAGAATCCTTTTGTTATCGCTGCCGTCAAATTTCAATAAAACAAATACTCCCGCTTCTGGCTTATTTGTTAATTTATTTGTTACAGTAACAACACCAGTACTGCTGACAGTGTATTTTAAAGGAATTCCTTTAATTGTTGCAGTTGAGCTAACTTTGGATGTAGCATAATTACTGCTGGTGCTGACATCTGCATAAATTGAATATTTTCCAACAACGAGATTCATAGGGATTTCAGCTGCGCCATTGTCATTGGTAGTTAAATGATTAACTTTAACGGTAGTGTTGTTTGCTCCTTGGGATGTGAAAACAATTTCTTTACCGTCGCTGTTGGTTAAATTAAAGAATATTGTAGCACCACTAATTGGTTTTCCAGTTTCTGCATTAACAACAACAATTTTAAGTTTTTTATCTGATCCAATATACTCGCTGAATTTTTCAACGGTTATTTTTGATTTGATTTTATTGATTTTAGCGGTGGTTTTTAATGAACCGGATGCTACTCCACTACCTGTAATGGTTAAATTGTAGACTCCAGCAGGTGCATATATGTTGGTACTTCCAAGCATCAAACCCGGATAGAAATTAATATTATCGATAGTTATAATTCCATTTGAATCACTTGTGAGTGATTTGGATGTACTTAAACTTATTGAATTACCAGATTGTTTTATATCCCAATAAATGCTGGTACCGTTGTATGTTCCTGAAAGTGAAACCTTTTGATTTGCAAGAGGTTCATTGGTATAAGAATCAACAATTTGGAATGTGAAATTACCTGCCTGGTAGTCAGTTTCACTATTTAAAGGAATAATTTTAATAGTAGTTATTTTGTTTAATTTTCCTTTGTGGGTTAATGTTTTATTATCGCTACCTTTGTAGGTAATGGTCATATTATAGGATGTAACATTTTCAACAAATTGTGGAGTAAATACTAATTTTCCATTTGCATATGCTAAATCTGAAACATCAATTTTGGTTGTATTGTTTCCATCTTTGTAACTTACTTCAACTTCAAATTCGCTTGCAGTTACGGTTTTTACATCAATTCCATTTGTAATGGTTACAGGAACTTCAGCCTTATTGGTCTGATTCACATTGACTGATGTTGGAGCTTCAATTTTAAAGTCTCCAAAAACAGATAAAACAATATTTGTGGATGATTTGTTATAAACATCATTTCCTAAATAAGTTAAAATTAAATTGTGTTTACCTGTACTTAATGTATCGGTTATTGTTATTTGAGATTGGTTATAACTAAATTTTAAAGTTTTATTTCCTTCTGCAACTGTCAAATTCTTAGCACCAACTTCTATTGGTTTGGATTCATTATCGTTTACAGCTACAGGAATTTTCTTATCCTTTTCGCTAACTTTGACATTATCGGAAACAACTTTTGTGTCTATCAATTTTGTTGTATCCGCAGTAGTTGTCTCATTTGCGAGAACAACGTTTGATCCATCCTCTGCTAAGGCGGCATCATCTGCTGAAGAAATGTCGCTTGCACAAACGGATCCAATACTTATTAATAAGAATATTGCCATTACTATTAATAAGATATGAGAGTTTTTAAGTTTCATAACTTTTTATCCTCCTTTTAAAGAAAAATCATATTTTATAAAAATGAGTTTATGATTTTCAGTACTAAATATATTAATATTTTAAACATTTATATTTTTGCGCTATACAATATATAATCATTTTTATTTTAAAAGTTTTTAATTCAAGTTTATCTTAAAAAATTTCATTGAATTGTGAATTTATCATAAAAATTTAATAAAAAAAGAAAGGAAGAATAATACTATTCTTCAATGTAGGAATCTAAATCGATTTCTAAGTCGTCACAGATTCCTTTTAATTGTTCGTATAATTTTTCGTCAATTGCCACACCATTTGCTTCAGCTTCGGCAATTCTTTTAACTTCCAAATCACCAGGAATAGCAACATTTTCACCGGTAGCTCTTACTTGAGCAACAAAGTCTTCGGTATGTGCTTTAAATTCATCAAAGTCACCGAATTTGGAAGGGTCGATAACCACATATAAGTCTCCTTTTGTACAGTTCTTATCAGGAGATGCAGTACCGGTAACTCCATGACCGTATCCTGCCTGTACCAATGGTCCGGTTAAAATTTCAATTAATAATGCTAATGCATAACCTTTAAATCCACCAAATGGTAAGATTGATCCTTTCAATGCTTCATCAGGGTCATTTGTTGGGTTTCCGTCAGCGTCCAATGCCCATCCATCAGGCAAATCCATTCCTTTTCTTTTTGATTCGATGATTTTTCCACGTGCGGTAATGGAAGTTGCCATATCCACAGTAATGTATGAATCAGATGGAATTCCTAATGCAAGAGGATTGGTTCCGATTAAAGGTTCTTTACCTCCTAAAGGAGCAATAGCAGGGTCTGTATTTGCAAGCACTAATCCGATACAGTTTTCTCTTAATGCTAAATCAGAATAAAATCCGGTAACTCCAAAGTGATTGGTATTGTGAACACCAACGCATGCAATACCAACATCTTTAGCTTTTTTAATTGCAATTTGCATAGCTTTATAGGATACTGCTTGTCCAAATCCGC
>JAUNXN010000049.1 GCA_030539795.1 Methanobrevibacter sp. | reverse complement strand
GGGGCACAGGCGGTTCCAATTTATCAAACTACTTCATATGTATTTAAAGACTCAGATGAGGCTGCAAGAAGATTCGCCCTTCAAGAATTTGGACAAATTTACTCCAGATTAACTAACCCTACCAGTGATGTTTTCGAAGCAAGAATTGCTGCTATCGAAGGAGGTAACTCCGGTATTTCAACATCAAGTGGTCTTGCAGCAATTTCATATGCAATTTTAAATGTAACCGAACCTGGAGACAACATTGTATCTGCAGACAACCTTTACGGTGGAACATACCAATTATTCAATTACACTTTCAAAGATCTTGCAAGGGAAGTGAAATTCGTCAACTCTCAAGACTTGCAGGCGTTTGAAGATGCCATTGATGAAAAGACCAAGGCAATCTATGTGGAATCTATCGGAAATCCAAAATTGGATGTTCCTGATTTCGAAGCACTTGCAGAAATAGCACATTCACATGACATTCCGTTAATTGTAGACAATACCATTGGTGTAGGATTAGTAAGGCCATTGGACCATGGAGCTGACGTTATTGCAGCATCTGCAACCAAATATGTCGGAGGACATGGTACTGCAATTGGAGGATATATCGTGGATTCAGGTAAATTCAACTGGGGAAACGGCAAATTTGCAAACTTCACTGAACCAGACCCAAGTTACCATGGAATTGTCTTTTGGGATTCCTTTGGAGACGTACCTGAACTTGGAAACCTTGCATTCACCGTTAGGATAAGAGCAAGACTTTTAAGAGATCTTGGTGCAACCCAAGCTCCAGTTCACAGTTTCATATTCCTACAAGGGCTTGAAAGTCTTGATGTTAGGGTAAAAAGACACTCTGAAAATGCACTTGCAGTAGCAAAATTCTTAGAATCACACCCTAAAGTAAAATGGGTAAACTATCCAGGTTTAGAATCTCACCCAACCTATGAAATCAATAAGAAATACTTAAAAGATAATTTTGCAGGTATTTTAGGATTTGGTGTTGAAGGTGGGGAAGAAGCCGGTAGAAAGGTCATCGAAAAATTGGAATTATTCTCAATACTTGCAAACATTGGAGATGCAAAAAGCTTAGCAATCCACCCTGCAAGTACAACACATCAACAATTAACCCCAGAAGAACAAGAAGCAACAGGAGTAACTCCAGACTTTATCAGGTTATCTATTGGTTTAGAAGATGTTAATGATTTGATTGATGATTTAAGTCAAGCACTTGATAGTCTTGACTAAATTCACATTTTTTGTTACTTAAAACATATAAAACTAAATTTAATTAAAAAAAGACAATTGGGAGATAGAGAATGTATTTAGATAACTCAGCAACTACACAAGTTAGCGAAGAAGTTTTTGAAGAGATGAAACCATATTTCAGGGAAGAGTTCGGAAATCCTTCCACTCTTTACAAATATGGCCGTGAATCAAAAAAGGCATTAGATTTGGCTCGTCAAAGGGTAGCTGATGCAATTAATGCTAAACCAGAAGAAATTATCTTCACCAGCGGAGGATCAGAATCAGATAATTTGGCCCTTAAGGGTGTTGCTTTCAAATATCTCAATCAAGGCAAACATATAATTACAACTGAAATCGAGCATCCGGCTATTAAGGATACCTTAAAATTTTTAGAAGGATTTGACTTTAAAGTAACTTATTTGCCTGTATATGAAAATGGTATAATCAAAGTTGAAGATTTGGAAAATGCAATAACTGATGATACAATCCTCATTACCATTATGCATGGTAACAATGAGATTGGAACAATCCAGCCAATTGAGGAAATCGGTAAGATTGCACGCGAGAAAGGCATCATATTCCATACTGATGCTGTTCAGACTTTTGGTAAAATTGAAGTGGATGTGGAGAAACTAAATGTAGATTTACTATCTTTATCTTCTCATAAGATTAATGGTCCAAAAGGTGTTGGAGCAATATATATCAAGAAAGGAATTCGTCTTGTACCTCTTATTCATGGCGGAGGCCAGGAAAGAGGAATCAGATCAGGAACTGAAAATGTCCCTGGAATAGTTGGATTTGGAAAGGCATGCGAGTTAGCTGCATGTAACTTGAAGGAACACCAAGAAAAGTTATCTTCAATCAGGGATGAATTAATCGACAAGGTGTTAACCACAATTCCGGAAGCATATGTAAATGGGGACATGGAACAAAGATTGCCTAACCTCGTTAATTTCAGGTTTAAGGCAATTGAAGGTGAATCATTGATTCTTTTACTTGACGCTAAAGGTTATCAGGCATCAACCGGTTCAGCCTGTTCATCAAATAAGCTGGAAGCTTCTCCGGTTTTAACCGCATTAGGTTTGGATCCTGTTGACGTGCATGGTTCTTTAAGAGTATCTTTAGCACCTGAAAGCGATAGTTTTGATGTAGATGAATTTGTCGATATAATCGGAAGTTCTGTTTCAAGATTAAGACAAATGTCTCCTTTATGGAATCAGGATTTGGATTATGACGGAGTAATGTGTAAAAAACACGGCGATGACTGTAGGATGTGTTAATAATGGATTATTCAGAAAAAGTAATGGATCACTTTGCAAACCCAAGAAACTGTAGAAAAATGGAAGATGCAAATGGTGTTGGCACTGTCGGAAACCCAACCTGTGGGGATTTAATGACAATTTACATTAAGGTTGAAGATGATGTAATTCAGGATATTTCCTTCCAAACATTCGGTTGCGGCGCAGCTATTGCAACAAGCAGCATGATAACTGAAATTGCAGTTGGAAAAACAATTGATGAGGCCTTGAAAATATCCAGAAATGATGTTGCAGATGAATTGGACGGTCTTCCTCCTGTTAAGATGCATTGTTCAAACCTTGCTGCGGATGGTCTTCAGGCAGCTATCGAAAACTATCGGGAAAACAATCAATAATAATAAATACTTTGTTAGATAAAATATCTTTAATCTATTAAGGAGATGTTTATTATGGCAAAAATTTTAAAATGTGATGACTGTGCAAGTGTTGTTCAACTTTTAGCTAAAGGTGACGGAAAAGTATGTTCTGACCACATGTTCGAATTCCCTGCACAAACTGAAGGAGAAAAATCTCCTAAACACAAACCGGTAGTTGAAATCGATGGTAACAAAGTAACCGTTAAAGTCGGCGAAGCTGCTCACCCAATGGATGATGACCACTACATTCAATTTGTGCTCGTCGAATCCAATTGTGAACAATACATCAAACATTTCAGACCTGGTGACGCTCCAGAAGCAACTTTCACTATTAACTGCACTGAAGACATGACTGTATTAGCATTCTGTAATTTACACGGTCTTTGGTCCGCAGAATAAGTTTAAAATTAATTTTTAAACTTCTCTTTTTTTTATTTATTTTTTTCATGAAAAATTTTAATAACATCTTTTTACACAAATATTATCGTGTCTAGTTATAGTAAATTGATAATTTTTGTTGCAGCTTTACTGATTATTTCAGCGGCGGTCGTGCTGATTGACAGTTCAGTAGACAGTATAAATAAAACCATGCCAGATATTAGCGATTCAATTGTTAATGGTGACAATGATTATAATGAAGCCGTTATTTTAGTGAATAGTAGAAGTTTCGATGAATCAAGGAATAAGGCGATATCTGCAGGCAATAATTACAATGATAGTTTGGATAAGCTGAAGGATATTAAGAATAATTTCTCATCTGATGTTAATGATGTTCAGGATGAATATATTGATACTGTCATTCGTGAATTGGAGTTAAAGCTCCAGGCCGTTGATAAATTAAAAGAGTCAATAGATTGTTTTGAAGTTAATTCGAATTATACTGGAACAAATTATGCTTCAGAGGCAAATGATTTAATTTATGAAGCAACCAAGTATCAGGATCAGCGTGATACATTAGTTAAAGAAAATCCAAAATTATTTAAGGGAAATTCATTATTTTGATAAAGGGGTTTTAAATTGAAGACAAAATGTCCAAAATGTAAAGGAATAGGATCAGTTGTAGTGGACTATAAGGAATGTGAAGCCTGTGGGGGAACTGGTTTTGAAGAAGACGCTTTCGATATAGGAAATCATTTTAAAGGCGTTAACAGCAATGCCAGAGCAAAATTTGACCTTGGTGGTGAAGAAGATATTCCATGCGAAGCATGCAACGGTAAAGGGCAGGTCGAGGTTTTTGATGAATGCCCTCAGTGTCATGGAACAGGTCAAATCAATGTTTGTCGTGACTGCGGCAAACTGATTGGTGAAGATAATGACTTATGTGATGATTGTAAAGAGAAAAGAAAGGTTGAAAAAATGAAGCATGATGAATTTGAAGCTCGCCGAAGGGCTGCTCGTGATGTATATGTTTTAGATTCAATGTGCCAAATGAAGGATATTGATAAGGATAGATTATACAAAGGAAAGATTACAAGGATAGAAAGATATGGTGCATTCGTTTCATTAAACAATAATGTTTGGGGACTTATGAGAGGTGAAGTAGACCATTATCACGTCGGTGATGAGATTATAGTATTTATCACATCAATCAAGTCCAGGGAAGGAAAAATTGATTTTGCACCGGCACATGTTGATGAGTATACTCTTAAAAGAATGACAATTTCACTTCCAAGAACCTTGATCAATAAGCTTGAAGAGAAGAAGGGTAAGATTGTCAGAATCGATGGTGAAGTTCAGCAGATTCAGCAGACTTCAGGCCCTACTATATTTATCATCAACGATGAAAGTGGAACTACTGAAATAGCCGCTTTTGATAAGGCTGGTGAGAGGTCATATCCTGAAATTGAACTTGGGGATGCAGTGCAGGTCATTGGTGAAGTAAACGAACATAGTGGAAAAACACAGATTGAGTCATCTTCAATGACAAAACTTGGTGAAGAAAATTCCATCAAGCTACATAAATTAATAGACGATGCATTAAACAAGAAGGCTGAACCTCAACATGTTGATTTCTTAGTCAAAAGTGATGTTTTAAACAGGCTAAAACCTAAAATGAGAGAGGCCGCACAAAAGATCAGAAGGGCAATACTTGACGGAAGAACAATTTTAATCAGACACCACAATGATGCTGATGGAATCTGTTCAGGTGTTGCAATGGAAAAGGCTGTCATTCCATTAATAGAAAAGGTAAATCCAAGTAATGACGCTCAATATTATTATTTTAAAAGATCTCCAAGTAAAGCTCCGTTCTATGAGTTAGAAGACGTAGTCAAAGACTTGTCATTCGCTTTGGAAGACCAGCAGAGGCATGGTCAGAAATTACCTCTAATTGTTCTTTTGGACAACGGTTCAACCGAAGAGGATATTGTTGCCTTGATGCAGGCTAAAATCTATGACATTGAAGTTGTTGTAATAGACCACCACTCTCCGGGAGAGTTATTGACAAAAGATGAGGAGGACGGTGAAATCTACGGTGCAACAGTTGCTGTTGACGAATATGTCGATACTCATGTTAACCCATACCTGGTCGGTGGAGATTCACAATTAACTGCGGGAGCCCTTGCAACAGAAGTGGCTCATCTCATCAATCCTAATGTAAAGGAGCTAATCAAACATTTGCCTGCGGTTGCGGCATTAGGGGACCGCGCTGAATGCGGTGAAGTTTATCAGTACTTGGAACTTGCAGCGGAAAAAGGATTTAGTAGAGAACATTTGGCAAAGATAGCAGAATGTGTTGACTTTGAAGCTTATTTCTTAAGGTTTATGAACGGTAGAGGAATAATGGATACCATTTTGGCTGTAGACAACTTGGATAAACATCCAAAAATGATTGATGCATTATATAAGGAATATCAAAAGCGTGTCGATACCCAACTTAAGGCTGCTCTTCCCAACATTAAAAGAACACAGCTTGAAAATGGAATTTACTTCAATCTTATCGATGTTGAAAAATATGCGCATAAATTCACATTCCCTGCTCCGGGCAAGACTTGTGGATTTGTCCATGATAAGATAATTAAGGAGCTGGGTGAGGATAAGCCTATTGTAACTTTGGGCCATGGTCCTGATTTTGGCGTATTTAGAGCAACTGATGCTGTAAATGAGCAATATGGCTTTAATGTTAATGAAATTGTTGCAACAATGATTGAAAAAGTACCTCAAGCAGGTATTGATGGTGGAGGCCATGAATGCGCCGGTTCCATTAAATACATTGAAGGCCTTGGAGAAGAAGTTTTATATAAAGTTGTTGAAGAAGTGCAATCTTTATCTAAAAAATAATGGGAGTAAAATGACTTTGGAGAATTATTGTAAAAAATGCGGTCATAGAATACTTCCAAATGAGCCTTACTGTTCTGGATGTGGATGTAAGACAATATATCATGCAACAAAAGATGATTATGTATTTACACCACCAATACACAATATAGGATTTTTTAATTTTGACATTGATTTTTCACCATATATATTATCAAAACGTGACGATTTTCAATATGAGATTTGCGCTTGCGGTTATTTGAATCATGTTGATAATGAATATTGTTACATGTGCGGATCTAAAAGGTCTCAAAGCAAACTTTCAAGAATATTTAAAAAGGATTCCAAGCCTGAATTTTCAATTGATAATGTATTATGTGAATGCGGAGCTATAAATCCCCGAGAAAATATATTCTGTGAGATGTGCGGCAGAAAGTTGCGCTCTCAAAATGTTGAAACTGACAATTACAGCAATTTCAATTTGGAATTTAAAAACCCAAAATTTTGTTTTTGCGGTGAGGAAAATGATGAGTTCGCCTTATTTTGCCGTAATTGCGGATTGCCGTTAGTGAATTATGGGAAATTAAATGACCTTTCAATTTTATGCACCTGCTCAACATTGAATGAAATCAGTTCTTCATTCTGCATTGAATGCGGAGCAAATTTAAGCAATGAAAATTCACTTATTCTTTGCGTTTGCGGCCATAAAAATCCCTTAAGCGCAAAGTTTTGCCGTAATTGCCAAAGACCGTTGAATCCTCAAAGAATTGTTAAATCTAAAATCGTATGTTCCTGCGGTCAAATCCTGGATTGGGATATGGAATTCTGCACTAATTGCGGCAACAACGTAAAAAATAGAAAACTGTTAAAAAAATCAGTAAAAAGTCTAAAAAACATGCTTAGGTAGTGATTTAGTTGAAAACATGTGATGTATGTGGCACTTTAAATCTTAAGGAAAATAATTATTGCACCCATTGCGGCAATAAATTCATAATTGAGAATATTTGTCCTTTCTGTGGCGAAGTGAATCATGATTATGCAACACATTGCGTTAAATGTTTTAAACAAATTAATCCGATTACCATTGAAGATTATGATGTACTGTTCAGTGAATTTAATGAAAACCTGTTGGCAAATGCCGAAATCAGTGACATAGAATACAATGAACTGCTGTCCAATATCTTTTTGAGGGCGAAATACATTGACATTTATGGGGATTCTATAAAAGACAAGATTTTTAATTTAGCAGGCATATTCGCGCCATGCAAACCCAAATCAAGGGGATATGAAAGGGGATACATCTTTCTTGGAAACTGCATATATTACGATGACAGATTGGATGATTCGGTTCAGATTGCCACTGTAATTCATGAATTGGCACATTATATCGTATTCAATATAATCGAATCATTGCTATGCAATATATTTAAAGTTAACACTTCATCAACATTGCAGAGTTTTGTCTGGTATTTTTTAACCCTTCCTGAATTTAAAATCATGAATGAATATTGCGCCCATACTGTTGAAGGTCGCTTCATTCCATATGGATATCAAAACTATGGTTCCTTCAACTCTTTAGTTGAAAATACCAGTTTGGAAGATGATACCGTAAAAAGCATGATGATGTTCGGCAATAATTTTGCTAATGAAATAATCGTTTATCTGGAAAAATACATCAATGAAGGATTAAGGCAAGAAATAAAGCTGCAATATAAAATGGATTTGAAATCACCAAATTACGACTCAATTTTCATTGAAACGGATGACTGTTTCCCATTAAATGTTAAAAATAGTACAATTATCAATTTTTTATATAATGTTTTAAAAATAGCATCAAATTCAGAAACCCGAAAGGAATTGGAATTGATTAAAGAGGGTATTGAGAGTAGTTAATCGTTTTCCTTTTCCTCTTTATCTTTGATTGTTTCCAATACTTCTTTTCCGGTATCAGTCAATCTGTATAGTCTTCCTTTACGAGCTTCTTCATTTATACATTCGACAATCTCTTTACTTTTTAATTCGCTTAAAACTTTTGAAATATGGTTTGTTCTAATTCCACTGTCTTTTGCGATATTTGTTGGTATTTTAACTTCATCTCCAATTGATTTCAATGTTTTTTCTCTATATTTTGAAATTTGAACATATGAAGTTAATTTCAAAAGCTCATCGTTTTCTTTGGACATAATAAAATAATATGTTATTTGTAATATAAAATGTTTTATAACATATTATTAGTTTGTTACTATTAAGTTACACACTTGTTAAATCAGTTTAGCTATAAGAATATATTTATTTATAGTATGATAGTCAAAAATGAATGTAGATATATAAATTTTTATTGATATTATGATATGTAGACAATGCGGTTTTGAAAATAAGAAGGGTGCGAAATTCTGCTCAAAATGCGGAAGTTCCCTGGATCATGTTCCATCCGAAAATCCCGAAAAATCAGATAGCACAAAGTATATAATCATAGCTTTAATAGCAGTAATTGTTTTGCTTGTTGGAGCTATTGGGTATTTTATGTTGGCTAGTGGAGATAGTTCCAGCCAAGTCGCTGATGTTTCTCCGCAGAGCAACGCTTCTCAACCGGCACAACCCGTTGAAAGTGATGATTCAGATGAGAATGCTCAAACCGAAGTTGTTTCCTCAAAGCAGACAAGCGAATCAAAGTCATGGGAGCTGATTGGAAGCTATTCCGGTTCGGGATCAGGTTCCGAAACCATCAATGTCCCTGACGGTAAGATAATGGTAAAGCTTTCCGCATACCCTATTAAAAACTATGCAACAAATCATTTATACGTTTCCGGTTCAAATGGCCAATCTGGAGGTGTGGATTGGGGTTCAACCAGTAAAGTTGAAACCAGATCAGACTCTTTCAGCTATACTTCCTCTTCAGATGAGACATTCACAATCGACTATTATGAAACAGTAAACTGGAATGTTGAATTCTACAGGTATCAGTAATTGAAAAAATTATTAATATCTAAAATTATAAATTATCTACTATGTTTTTTGATTTAAATATTAGGGGCGCCGGCTTGGAAAACAATATTGCACTGGCCAGCGAAGCTTCCAGATATGGTTGGGGGCACATTAATTTTTCATATAATCAAAATGAATTTAAAGAGGGATTGGAGTTAAGGGATGAGCTGGAGGACAGCCTGTCCGATGTGATTGATTTTGATTATACTTTGGAGATTAAATCAACAAACATCAATGAGATTCGCAAGATTGCAAATAAATACAGGAATAAGGCATCATGCATTTCCGTTGTCGGTGGAGATTTGAAAGTCAATAGGGCTGTCGTTGAAAATGTTAAAATTGATGTTTTGTCAAGGCCTTATCTAAAAAGATTCGATTCCGGACTGAACCATATTCTTGCAAAAGAGGCGCTGAATAATAGTGTTGCAATAGAATTGTGCTTTAAGGATGTCTTAAGAACTTACCTGTCACACAGGTCAAAGGTCATTTCAAGTTTCAAGGACATCTATGTATTGTATAGGAAATTTGATTTTCCATTAGTTTTATCTACAAGATCAGAATCTATTTTTGATATCAGAACCACACATGACTTCATCTCATTTTTCAAACAGACCGGTTTGAGTGAAGATGAAATCAACAAGTCATTCGAAACATCCCGTAACATTTTGGAATTCAATAAGGATAGGGATAAGATGATTTTTAGAGGTGTCAGGAGGATTGTTGATGAAGCTTAAAGTTCTGCCGCCTACACTTAGAAAAAATAACAGGTATTTGACTGTGGAAATCAAGGTAATGTGCCCTATCACCAAGGATGATTTGGTTTCAATTATCTGGGATGCCTGCATTCGCTTTCAAGGCGAACTCAATACAGCTAATTTTAATTTATGGGTCATGAAATTCTTTGAAATTGAAAAAACTGAGGATTATTTTCAATATAAGGCGATTATCAGATGTCAAAGAGGTTTTGTTGATGATGTAAGGTCTTCACTTGCTTTGGCAAATAGATACAATGGCGACAGGATTGCCATTACAACCATAGGTTTGTCAGGCACCATCAAATCCTCTCAAAAATACATTTAATTACTTTTTGTTATTTAAAAATAGAAAACTTTATAAATAATTTATTTATATAAATATCAATTGGATTTATGGAAAAAAGAATAAAAAAATATTTTAATTTACTACAATCCAGTAATTAAAATTAAAATTTGCCTTTTCATGGAAGATTTGGTTTTATTTTTTTATGTAGTCGAATTTAAAATTTATAAATATTTATAAAAATGTGAGGTATTAATATGCAACCTTTACAAAACGCAGGATATGATAGGGCTATTACTGTATTTAGCCCAGATGGAAGACTATTCCAAGTAGAATATGCAAGAGAAGCTGTTAAAAGAGGAACTACATCTATTGGTGT
>JAUNXN010000155.1 GCA_030539795.1 Methanobrevibacter sp. | reverse complement strand
CAACAATAGCCATAGCTCTTGCAATCATTAATTTTAAACTTGAACTTTGAGCTGAGAATCCGAATTTCTCATAAGACTCATCAATATAATCTAAATCAATTTCAGGAAGAACAATTTCTGCACCAAACTTATTTGCTGCCTTTTCAATTTCCTTTTGAATTCCACTATATTCTGTTCCACATGAAACTAAAGCAATTTTAACCATATTATTCCTCCTCACTACTTTCTTCAAGTGAATCTACAAATTCGTTTATCTTGTTCACCATAACATATGTTTCATCCTGATTGGTTGGATAATCCAATTCTAAAACAGGAATGTCCTTATTCCTAAGCAAGAAAATAGACAATTCGTTAGTTCTTGCACAACCAATACAACCGAAACCATATGGAGCGCCATCAACAACAATAGCTGCTTCTGCCTCATCTATAAGAGGCCCAATAATTGCCATTCTTCCACGAACACCAGAAGGAACTTCAATTGCAGCATATTTAAGACCTTTAATAGGGTCCTCTTCTGTAATATTCATTGGAGGAGAATCAATCTCAGGGTCTTTGATTTTTTGTCTAATTTGTTTTTGTAAAACTAAAGGAGTATGACCTTTCCTTTCAAGTAAATCTGCTAATATTAATGAATTTGGAGGATAAAGAGCAATTTTCACCATATTTTCACCTATTCCTTATTTTCTAAACATTCATTCATGATTTTTTTAAATTCGTCAACGCTAACCGGTTTTTTCTCTTCAAGTTCAACCTCTTTAGGATTATCCAAAGCTTCTGAAACAAAACCGAGTATTCTATATTCTTTTTCCATCTGGTGGAAACCTTCCCTAGGACCAAACCTATGACCCCTACATCTTCTAGGGTCACCTGGTGCAAATCCTCTTTCCTTTGTGAAAATGTGGCTTGGGTCAAGTTTTCTAATCTCTTCAATAGCTTTGTAAACATCTTCACTTTTTCCACTGATCATAGATCCATAACAAGTATTCTTAATAGTAAGCGGCAAACCAAGCATGTGAAACTCACTTACGATTTGCTGTTCACTCACATGGGCGCCCGGCCCAATAAAAATCATACGAGTGATTACATCCGGATCCCAATCTTCTGTACCTAAATCAGGACTCATGGTTAGATTCGGTGACATATATTACAACTCCTTCTTTTAATTTTTCAAGACGTTCATAATCAGAGGTAATATCTCCAATGATGTTAGTTGCTTCAAAGGCTTCTGCAGTTGGTCCGAATTCAACATTATCCTCGAATCTGATACCAATTAAACCAGCGCTTTTTGAAGCCATGTTTGTAATACCAATTTGACCTCTAATAACTTTATCAACAGGGTTATTTTCAGGAATCAATCCCTTAGCTAATTTTTTATCTCCTTCAAAAATCACTATGTGCATTCCAGGAACTGCAAAATGAACCTTAATCTTACCGACAGGATTCTCTAGGAGTCCTGACAAGAATTTAAAGTATCTGACAGATCTTGGAGCATTATCTACAAACTTAATAGTACAAATATCTTCTTTCTTAATAGCTTTAGTGATTACATGACCTTCTTTTATAATATCAATTGTATGTTTAGGCTGTTGTTCCACAATTATTGCATCATCATCAATTAGCCCGTCTATAAGGTGTTCAACACCTGCAGCAGACAATATTTCTGTAGCTTCACTTTGAGTTTTATTCAGCAACATCAATCTTTGCTGTTCGGCTTTAACAGTGATGAAATCGTTTTCTTTTGCAATATCAATAATTTCCATTCCGTTTACAACATTACCCACAGTAGTATGGTTTGGAGTCAATACCCTATTTTCACGATAAATGTATAATCTTCCAACACCCACCCCATCGTTTCTGACGGTAATAGTTCCTCTAGCTCTTTGAGTAGTGTCTTCCTTAGGCTTTTCTATGCCCTGCAAGTCATAAAAACCAATGAATGATTCACTGTCAAATGAAACTTTAATCCTATTATCCTTAACAAGGGAAAACAAGTGTTCTACACAAACCGGTGAATCCTCATCAATATTGAAAGAAATATAAGTGTACAATTCATTGCCTTCTTCCAGAACAGTGCTTAAGTCAGATACTGAAGCGCTGTCGGTTGTTGTGCTTCTTTCAATTATTGGTTCGATACCGATTACCTTATCGTCATCAGTCAGCTTCTCTAAAGTTTTCTTACCACCGATTACGCGTGCAAAAATACCCTTATTATATGGCGGCACACTATAAACATTGGTGGTGTTCTCCTTGAGCATTATCAAATGAGTGGACTCATTACTAAAACTAGATAAACTTAAAACAACATCCCCCTCATAATATTTGAATTCATCAGAGGTAGGTTCCAAATCAGTTACAATAGGACCAATGGCCACTTCAGTTGGAGTGGACCAGCGAATATCCAAATCAACAAATTGCTCATATTGGCTTTTCCAAACGTCAACAAGAGGTTTTGCCTCATCAGATTCATCCAATTGAAGGATTATAGAACCTTGGTTTGTTTTAATTTTATACTTGTTAATATTCTTCTCAAGTTCCTTTTTACCTTTAATTAAACAAACAATACTACCAGGAGTATATGGGGCATTTGTTTCAACGATTACATCTTGAATTGTTGAACCATCTGCAACATCCATTTCTTCTCCATTAATTTTAATTAACATACAATCTCCTAATAAGAATTTTTAATATTATATATTTATTATCTTTTTAATATTAAAATTATGTTATTTGATTTTCACAAATTATATTAACACA
>JAUNXN010000048.1 GCA_030539795.1 Methanobrevibacter sp. | reverse complement strand
GCTGAACAAAAAATTATTCTTGACGCTGCCCGTAAACGTCTAGAATAATCTTTTTATTTCTTTTTTTTATTTTTATTTTAATAATCATGTGAATTAGGTTATTTTATGGACGAAAAACCAATAGATAAAGATATAATTTTAAATGAATTGTTAGAATTTCATAAATTAGATTATGATTATGCGGATGGTAGAATTTTAGGTTCAATGTGTACTGAAGCGCACCCTTTTGCAAAAGAAGTCTTTTGTAAATTTTTAGACACAAATTTAGGTGATCCGGGGCTATTTAAAGGTACACAACAGATTGAAAAGGAAGTTATTAAGTCTATTGGCGAATTTTTGTCTATTGATGAACCTTATGGGCATGTTGTAACTGGAGGTACTGAAGCCAATTTAATGGCTATTAGGGCTGCCAGAAATCATGCAAGAAAATATAAGGGAATTGTTGATGGTGAAATTATCATTCCTGCTTCCGCTCATTTTTCATTCAAAAAAGCTGCAGACATGCTGAATTTGAATATTGTTGAAGCAGCCCTTGATGACAATTATAAAATTGATGTTGATTCTGTTAGAAATTTGATTTCCGATAAGACAGTAGCTATTGTAGCTATAGCGGGAACAACTGAACTTGGTTTGATTGATCCCATTGAAGAAATTTCCAAAATAGCATTTGAAAACAATATTTATTTCCATGTTGATGCTGCTTTCGGCGGATTTTCAATTCCATTCTTAAGGAATTTAGGTTATGATTTGCCTGTTTTTGATTTTTCCCTGCCTGGAGTTTGTTCCATAACAGTTGATCCTCATAAAATGGGTTTGGCCCCAATACCTGCCGGAGGAATTCTTTTTAGAAAAGAGGAGTATCTGCAAGTCATGGCTGTAGATTCACCATATTTGACAGTTAAAACTCAATCAACAATTGTTGGAACTCGTTTGGGAGCATCTTCTGCCGCAACTTATGCGGTTATGAAATATTTTGGAAAAGAAGGTTACTCTAAACTGGCAAATGAAATGATGGAAAATACCAAATTTTTAAAGGAAGGTTTGGAAGAATTGGGATACGATTTGGTTTGTGAACCTGAATTGAATATTGTTGCATTTAACCATCCTGACGTTGAAACTAATGTGGTTGCTCAAAAATTAGAAGATTTGGGTTGGAAAGTTTCTGTTGCCAAGTGTCCTGTAGCAATTAGAATAGTTTTAATGAATCATATTAAAAAAAATCATTTAAAAGAATTATTAGAAGATTTAAAAGAGATATATTAACTTTTAATCTTCTATGATGTCTTCAACATACATTAAAGGATAATTGAGTTCTTCTATGAATTCAATTCTTATTATTGCTTTAACGTTGTCTACTTTTGTATATATTTTGACATCCAACATGTCCCCACTAAGGGAAGTATAGTCGAATTCGGTCATTGATTCTTCAAGTTTATCAAATCTGATTTCAACTTCCACATCATCAATTGCAGGTTGAAGCCTTAGGGATTCTTCCATGCTTATCTCTAAGCTTTTTTTGGTATCTTTATTTACTGGTGTGCCTACAAATTGGTGGAATAATGCACCCATACTTATAGCGCCTTCAAATATGGCTCTTTCCCTAGTGGTTATGTTAGAGAAGTATTCCTTATCCACGTCCATTATAGTCCTCCATTTAAAAAGTTTATTTTGTCATATATTATCTCGGATGGAATCGGATTTATGCAGAAATAGAATAATATTGCTGAGAGAATCAATACAGTAGCAATTATATAAATTCTATCGCTTTTTGGGAATAAGAAACTGGCTCCAAGTCCTAATATCAGGAATGCTGCGGATATTATTAAAGCAAATGATTCTTGAGGATTGTCTTTAACGATTTCGTTATTGATTGCATTCTGGTCTTTTATTTGACCTTCTATAATCAGCCTGTTTGCAGTTGATCCGATTGGGTCGCAGGTAACCAGATACAATGTGTCGTTGCCCTTAAAGTTTGAAGTAGAATAGGTTGCCGGAACAATGCTTTTATTTGTAATGGTATAGTTTATCTCTCCAATTCCAGGCCATTCTAATAATAATGTATCTCCTTTGGATAGTTCATTTAACCTTAAAAATGGTGAACCCTGCAGTGTTCTATGTCCATATAAAACAATTGGGTCTTTGGTCGGAATGTTCTTCCCAGGATCACTTAAAACGCCTTGGTTTAAGGATACATTGTTAATCTTTTCATTAACTCCTATGCTTGGTATGACAATTATCGGAGCTTCAATATTTCTCTCTACAACAATTTTTGATGAGAAATAATTTACTTCCCCCATTGCATATAAACCGATTATCAATATACAAATAATAATAATTATTGTTGAAATGCTTGGTTTATTCATATTATCACTTTTGTTATATCTAATATAATAGTTTTCTTAATCGGGGTATGTGGAACTGATTTCATTAATCATCCAATCGGGAGCCTGTGATGTCGGGATTGTCAATATGATGCTGTCCATGTTATTTATGATATAATTCACTTTGTCCTGTGGTGCTTCAATTAAAAGCATATACTGAGCATCCAAATCGCCCAGATTAATCTGTCTCTCATAATTTGATAGTTTAACTCCATAATTTTTAAGCATCTGCACTGTTTCTTTTTCATCATATCCGTCAATAATGGATCCCTTTAACAGTTCTAAAACATCGGATGAAAATGATTTGGTGTTTTCTTTTGGATTGGTATTGTTTCCTTTAACTGTCATCTTTGATTTGGAATATTCGGAATCAATTTCTCCATTGTCTTCATATCTCATTATGGCCAAAACAGTACATCCGCTTATATCGGGATTCGTATCGTTTGAAATGTAGCTTTCATTTGTGTAACTGTTATTTGTATAGATGTCCACAACACTGCCTACATTTACAAGTCCCGCCCCGGCCTGAAGTCTTGAAATTAAAATGGGCACTGATACTGTATTAGGCTTTTCAAATTTGATTTGTGATAGGACTTCTGCTGAGTTTTCATTAACAATTTTCATGGCTTCACTGAATGGGAGGATAACATTTTTGCTTTCATTTGAATATACTGCCATTGTCCGATTGTACTTGTCGCAATTTGCATTGATTGATTTTTTATGATAGGATTTCCAGTCTTTTGTTGCGGGTCTAATGATGTTTATCTGTTCAATTTCTTCCGGACTTCCGGCATCTGCAATCTGATTTTCCAATAAAAAGGCGTTGGGGGATGTTGTTAATGCGCCACAGTATAAATCGTGTAATTCATTGAGTTTAGTTGTTTTTGCAAGTGTCAATTCCTCTTGGGATGGTTCATAGATTATGAAATAATATGCTGAAATGATTATTGTGGCTAAAATTAGTGTTGTAATAATCATGCCTATTTTTTTCTTTTTTTCGCTGTCTGTTATTTCAACGGAACTGGGGTTTAGATAAACTCCGATTTTATGATTTAGTTTTTTCAGCGGTGTTAATTCATCATCTTTTTTATTTGGTTTTGGATAATTATTAGGAATTTGTTTTTTAAATTCTCTTGTTTCCTCAAAACCTCTAGGATATAATGGATCTCTTGGTTTTTTATTATTCATTTTTATACTCCTAATTTTAATGAAATTTTAGATGGTTAATTTAATCAATAGGAGTTAAAACTACTCATTTTTTAATTAAATTAATTATTAGGTAGTATAAGCAGAATAATAGCAATAATATAGCTGGAATGTTGATGTTAAATAGTGTTAAGTTAATTGGAAGGATTAACAGGAGTATTAATATACAGGATATTGCAATTAATGGAATATTATCAAATTTTGGATATCTAATATTGCTTATCATTAATAGTGATACAAAAGCGGCCAATATCAATCCGATATATGGGTGAAATAGTCCACTCAGATAATATGAAGCCAATATTAATGATATTCCAGGAATAGGAAATCCGATGAAATCGGTGGTATCGATTTTACCGGCGATTACATTATATCTTGTTAATCTTAAAACTCCGCATATTACGATAAATAAGCTAACGAGTATTACTATTATTTGAAAAATGCCTGGGGTGGTGTTAATGCAACAGTAAAGGAATGTTGCAGGTGCAACTCCAAATGAAACAATATCTGAAAGTGAATCAATATTTTTCCCAAAACCTAATTCATCTTGCCTATTTGTTTTACGTGCTACCCAACCATCTGATGAGTCGAACATGATTGCAATAATCATAAGGATTGCTGCTAGTCTAAACTCCTGGTTTATGGAGAATATAATAGACAAAAATCCTGATGCCATATTTAACAGGGATATTATATCTGATATTGCGACGAAATCTCTCATGTTTGTACTTTCAATTTTCATATTCAAACTCCAGTAATACTTTTTACCTCATCTTTTATTAACTTATCTTATATTTCGTTTCATTGTTATGTATATATCTATTTAATAGTTAATAAGTGTTATTTTTATTCAATCTGGTTTATTATTTAATTTTTCAACTATTTACTTGTATTGTTATTTATGATTCCAGTTTAGTTTATTGTCTCACTTTAATTTTTCCTAAAAATATTTTTTTTGTCATATTTTTTAAAATATGCCTCTGAAAGATAAAATATATATAATAATATTTTTAATAAATATTAATTGTTAGACTCTAATAGATAGCCATAAATTTCTTTAATTTAAAATGTTGGTTTGTTTATTAAATTAATCAAATTCAATATTTTTTAAAAAGAAAGGAGGTTATTTGAGTAGGATGAATTTGGATTAATATTGGTGCGAGTAGTTAAATGATAGAGGATAATATACGTGTTCTTAGACAGGCTGCAAAACTTTCAACCGACAGCAGTTATAAGATTGAAAAAAGTTGGTGTGTTCTTGCCGGAAATGCAGAGTTTATAGATGAAATGGCATATAAAGCAATAGCATCTAACCACAATGTCAAAATCTTATTTAGAGAACATGTTATATTGAATGATGGGAATATAGATAAAAAATTTGATTTCCTCATGCTTTACGGCAATTCTATCATTATTAATGAATATAATAGAACTGCAATGGAATGCGGTGGAGCATATGTTAAAGTTTCACCAAGAAATCTTTCCGATGAGAAAAATGTGATGGTTTTCATTGCTCCTCAGGACACAATCAAGGATGCCGTGTCAACCATTGAAAAATCAAAGATTCCGTTTGCAATTCTACAGGATTCACAGACTACAGGGTTCATCGATGTTGATTTTAGCAATGAAGTCAGACTTCCAAATTTTATCAAATCTGCATTGAAACCATTTTATAATGCAAACGAGGTTGTCTTATCAACTCTTTTGATTTCAGTTGATAATGATGACTATGTTGAAAAAGTTCAAAGTATAGCTACATCTAACAGAATTTTCGTTATAGATTTTAAAGATATTGTAACGGAGGACTAATCATGAATATTTTTGGAAAAGAAGAAGTGGAACCGGAAGTTAATGACACCAAAGTTATTAGCAATAGTTTAGGAATTGATTTAGGAACTTTAAACACTGTAATTGCAAAACCTTCAGGCGATAAATTTGATTTATATCAAATTCCATCTGTCGTTGCGGTTAAAAAGGACGATCCTTCTGAGGTTTTAGCTGTTGGTGAAGAAGCTAAAAGAATGCTTGGAAGAACTCCAGAAGACATTCTTGCTGTAAGACCTTTGAAAAAAGGTGTTATTGAAAATGTCGTTCAAGCACAAGCTCTTTTAATTAAAGCAATGCAAATTGGTATTAACGAAGGAGAAAGTGTTGGAAGAATTGTTATTGGTATTCCAGGGGATGCTTCTGAAGTAGAAAAAAATGCTGCTGAAGAAATTGGCAGGAAAGCAGGCGCACAAAACATATTAGTCATTAGTGAAGGATTGGCTGCAGCTATTGGTGCCGGATTACCTATTGCTGAACCAAATGGAACTATGGTTGTAGATATTGGTGCCGGATCAACTGATATTGTAATTATTTCTCTTGGCGGTATTAACGATATTGAAACTGTTAGATGTGGTGGAGACGATATTGATAATAAAATCGTTGAACTTGTAGCAGAGAGATATGATGTAGCTATTGGTATTCATGATGCTGAATCCGCTAAAATTGAAGTGGGTATGGTTCACTGTTCCGAACAAATTGAAAACTTAAGTGTTGAAGTCATCGGTAAATCCTTAGAAACTAATAGGCCTAAAAAAGTTGTCATTGACTCAATGCTCGTTGCAGATGCTGTTGAACCTTATATGCAACAAGTCATTGGCGGATTAAATGTTATTTTAGAAAGATTATCTCCGGAATTAATGATGGGAGTCTACAATAATTCTGTTGCAGTTGGCGGAACTTCAAGACTCCGCGGTATTAAAGAAAGAATCTTTGATGAAATTTCCATTCCTATTGAAATTTCTGATGACCCTATGACTGTTGTAGCAAAAGGTACTGCGATTGTAGCAGCCGAACCTCTCGCATTAGAACCGGAAGTTCGCCTTAGAGCAATGAAATAGATATTTTTATTTATTTCATTTTCTTTACTTTTTTTCACTGATTTTTATGGATATTTTAGGTATTGATGAAGCTGGCAGAGGATCTGTTTTAGGCCCAATGGTTATCGCAGGCGTTCTTGTTCCTGAAAAAATGGAAAAAGTTTTGGGAAGAATGGGCGTTAAAGATTCTAAAAGGCTCACTCCAAATAGACGCACAATTTTATCTAGGAAATTAAGAAAGATGTTTCCTTATGAGATTGTAGTGATATCAGCTCGTGAAATTGATGATTTAAGGGCACAAGGTGTCAATCTCAATGAAATAGAAAAGAATGCAATGGAAAGTATTCTTTTAAAACTAAAACCTGAAAAAGCTATTGTTGATGCTGTTGATGTAAAGGCAGAACGTTTTCAGGAAAATTTGCGTATTGATACTGGTGTTGATGTAATAGCTGAGCATAAGGCTGATGATAAATATATTGAAGTCAGTGCGGCTTCCATTATTGCCAAAGCCGAAAGGGATGATTATATTAAAGAAATCAATAAGGAATTTATAAAATCCGGAGGCATAGGCTCAGGTTATCCTTCAGACCCGACCACTAAAGAATTTTTATCAAATTATACTTATGATGAAATGCCCGATTTTGTTAGGAAATCATGGGCTACTGTTGCTAAAATGCAATAATGCCACTTTTTTTTAAATAATATTTAAGTATAGGAACTAATAAAAGTATTTTTATAAATGCTTTTCAATTTAATTTTTTAGAGGATGAAAATGATTATTGAGTATATTATGCCTTTTATTGATGGAGTAATGGATATATTTACTCAAGGAGGAATTATTAGTTACATAATTCTCTTCGTTGGTATTTATGGTTTAATTATTGCATTGAGAAAGATTGCATATCTTAAAAAAATTAGTAAAGTGGATACAACCGAAATTTTTGGAGTTGTAACTGCATCTATGGAAAGAGGAGGAGCTGTAGAAGCTTTAAAACAAATCAATGGTTTTAAAAATCCTATTTCCAGAATTATTTCTGAAACTTTAAAGATAGGTTATAAAAATAAGACTGAAGTTGAAGAAAGTATGGAGCAAATTTTCATTGTTGAAGTTGGAAAAATGACCAAAGGGTTGAGTACAATCAAAACCATTATTGAATTGGCTCCATTTTTAGGTTTAATCGGTACTGTTATCGGTATTTGGATGACATTTAAATCATTAGGTGTCCACCCGGATTCTGCTGCAATGGCTGAAGGGATTTATGTGGCTTTAACCACAACTATTTTGGGTATGTTTGTAGCAATTGTATTGATACCGCTTCACACTTATATCCAAGGTCTAATAGAAACTGAAATGGATAAAATTGAGCTTGCTACAAAAATGACCAATTGGGGTTATGCAGTAGTTAAAGTTAGGGTTGATTCCAATGTGGAATGTGCGCTTGAAGCTTTACAGGAAGCTGAGGGTGTAGTTAATACAAGATTAATTTCAGATCCTTACGCCAATATTAAAGTGTCCTTTAAACCGAGCATGTTAGATAAGAGTATTGCGAATATTATATTAGAAAAATGTAATGTTAATGCTGAAATTACTGAAAGCAAACTAAAACAATAGGTGATTATATGGCTATTGATGTTGGAAAACATAAAAAGAAGGTTTCAGATAACAAACCTAATATTAATTTGGTCCCTTTCATTGATATTCTTTTCACAATCATGATATTTTTAGTTGTAACTAGTAATTTTTCAGCTACTGATGTTCAAACGGATGATTCTGATGTTGTAGAAGATGCGAGTGGAAAACCTAACGTCACCGATGTTTCTGGTGATGCGGAATATTATGTCATGCCTGTAGCTAATTTGCATAAGGTTACAGTCAATGGTCAAGACCGCTCGGATGCAATAGCGGGCAGTGCAGTTGGAGTTCAAGCAAGAGTAATTGATGAAGGTCAAGTTACTATCAAACCTGGAGAAATTGTTATTACAACACCTCCTGGAATTTCACCTGACATGGCGGTTCAACGTCCGGAAGTTTAAAAATTGAGGAATGAAAATGTATACTGGAAGAATTTTATCAGCAGGTATGAATGATGATGGTAAGCCTTTTGTAGCATACAGAGTATCAAGTAGGTCCTTTCCGAATAGGAAATGTTTAAAATATGATGACCGTGCGGCTGTTGTTCCTATTGAAGGTTTTGAAAAGGATATCTATAAAAACGCTTATATTTCCTACAATTCCATTAAAATTGTGGATGATAAGATAGTTGTTTCTAATGGTTCTCAAACAGATGTTATAGCAGATAAAATCGGTGTGGGAATGAATATGAGGGATGCGATGGCATATTCATTGCTTACTATGGATTATGAAAAAGATGATTATAATACTCCAAGAATTGCCGCTGCTGTCACATCCACAGATAAAGAGGATGAATATGAGTGTTACATAGGCATTGTTAATGATAACAAGATATTGGTCGAAAAAGTTCCATATGGTGAAGCCGCATTCATTTCAACATATGGCAGCCAAGTACCGGACAAAGTTGATTTTGAAGCTAAAACTTCTCAAGCCGCTGCAAAATATATTTTTGATGAAGGTACTTTTGCAAATTATGAAAAACCGGTCACATCATGTGCTGCGATTTTTGATGGAGAATGGACTATTGATGTCTATAATCCATAATTTTTCTTTTTTTAATTTTTTTAGATGATTATTATGAATATTGAATTATTTGGTTTAGAAGACATTCCCCTCGTTGATGGGAGTAGCGATATTTCAATGATTATCAAGGATGCAATTGAAAAACAGGGTTGCGGACTAAATCATGGAGATATCATATTGATTGCTGAGACTTTAATTTCAAAAGCTGAAGAGAATTTCATAAAATTGGATGAATTAACTCCATCCGAGCAGGCTATTGAGTTATCAAAACAATGCAAAAAAGATCCAAAGCTGGTTGAAGCCATTATTCAACAGTCAAATGAAATTGTTGAAGTAGGACCTAATTTCATCATAACTGAAACAGTTCATGGCTTTGTTTGCGCCAATGCGGGAATTGATGAATCCAATGTCGGTGACGGTTTAGCAACACCAATGCCGAAAAATGCTGATAAATCTGCTTTTGAAATTCGTGAATTTTTGGAAAATGAATTCAATCAGGAAATTGCGGTTATCATCACAGACACCCAAGGAAGGGCGTTCAGATTTGGAGCCGTAGGCACTGCTATTGGATGTTCTGGAATTTCACCTATTTGGAAAAGGGTCGGCGAAAAAGATTTATATGGCAGGGAACTTGAAACTACTGAAATTGCAACCTGCGATGAGTTGGCTTCAGCAGCATCCCTTATAATGGGACAAGCCGATGAAGGGCTCCCAGTAGTAATCATACGAGGATTTGAAAGTTTTGATAAATTAAGGAATAAAGAATCAAATATCAAACCGGTCATCATGCCAAAGGAATTTGATGTATTTAGAAAATAAGTGATTTTATGATTAGTGTTTTATCTGGCGGAACTGGCACTCCCAAATTATTGCAAGGGTTAAAAGAGGTTGTTGATCCTATTGATTTGACAATTATTGTAAATACATTGGAAAACGATTATTTTTCCGGTGTTTATGTCTCAGCGGATATTGATACTGTTTTGTACACCATGTCTGACATGATTAATGATGAATTGTGGTATGGTGTTAAAAATGATACTTTTATCACCCATGATAGGCTTGAAGAGATAGGCTGTCCGGAATTGCTTAGAATTGGCGATATTGATCGCGCTACTAAGATTCAAAAGACACAATTGATGGAAAAATATGGCCTTAAAAAAGCATGTGAAATTCAAGCAAGGAATATGGGAATTGCATCCAATATCATTCCGATGAGTGAAGAGGATTCAGATATCAAAATAGTTACCGATATCGGCGAGTTGGAATTCCACGATTTTTTAATAAAACACCAATCAAATCCGGAGGTTTTGGATTTAAAATTTTCTAATGTCAATCCGGCCGAAGGCATTATAGAATCAATTAAAAATTCTCAAGCGGTAATTATCGGTCCTTCAAACCCGATAACATCAATCTCTCCTATTTTATCTTTAGAAGGGGTTCGTGATGCTTTAAAGGAAACTTTTGTTATTGCAGTGTCTCCCATTATTGGTTCCGATTCAGTTTCCGGGCCTGCAAGCAAATTCATGAAAGCATTGGATATTGAGGTTTCATCAGTTGGAATCGCATCATTATATAAGGATTTTTTAGATGTTATTGTGATTGATGATAACGATGAAGATAAAAAAGTTGAGGCTAATCAAATAATTAATAAGGTAATAGTTACAAATACAATAATGAATAATTTAGATG
>JAUNXN010000047.1 GCA_030539795.1 Methanobrevibacter sp. | reverse complement strand
TCAATGATTTCAAAATCAGTATAATTGCTTTCGGATATCTCCTCTACCTCGATGGAATTTATTTTTGCTATCGGAGGCAGTTCTTCAGGCAGTCTACGAACAAATTCCTGAGTTTTTTTACCTTCAACTATGATTTCAACAACATTTCCAAGGTTTCTAACGCTTCCATTGAGATTCAAATCCTTGGCTAGCCTGTATACATATGGTCTGAATCCTACTCCCTGGACAATTCCCTGTGTTAAAATCTTTAAAGCATTCATTAAATTATAATATTGTAAGTTAAATTTTATATAATTTTATCTTATATATTATATTATGAAAGATATTCTTGAAAGACTAATCAATGGGGAAATCAATATAGATGAAGCTGAAAGACTCATCAGTTCAAATAAGATTTTGGAATTTGATGATATTGCTAAACTTGATATTAGTAGAAATGAAAGAACAGGATTTCCCGAAGCGGTTTTTGCGCCAAGCAAGAATTATGATGATTTGCTTTTAATCATTGAGAAATTCATTGAAAATAGAGATGATGATTTGATTATCACCAAATTGTCTCATGAAAGATATGAAAAGATCTTGGCCGATTTGAACGATGATTCATTAATTCACGATTATAACAAGCGAGCTCAAATCTTAATCATAAGAAAAGAAATTAAAAAAATAGATCCTGTTGCAAAAATTGGAATAATCACAGCAGGAACTTCAGATATCAATATAGCCGAAGAGGCACGTGTCATTGTTGAAGAAGGTGGGTGTGAAGCCATTACTTCTTATGATATAGGGGTGGCGGGGATTCACAGACTTTTCCCTCAAATTGCATATATGGTTAAGGAAGGAGTTCGAGCATTCATTGTTTGTGCGGGAATGGAAGGGGCATTGCCTTCTGTTGTAGCGGGACTTGTTGATGTGCCGGTCATAGGTGTTCCAACATCTGTAGGTTATGGTGTTGGGGAAGGAGGCAGAGTTGCATTGGATGCAATGCTTCAATCTTGTGCGCCAGGAATTGCTGTTGTTAATATTGATAATGGATTCGGAGCAGCTGTTTTCGCATTAACTATTGTAAGAAGTGATTAGCTTGAGATATGAAAATTTTAACCCGCAGATTCACGATACTTATAAAGTGGCTAAATTGGTTTATGATGTGGATTTTAGAACATTCGATTTATTATTTAAAGATGAGGATAAGGCCATTTCAACAATTGAAAACGATTTAAAAAAACACAAGCCCGAAAGCACCTTTAAAGTAATCTTAAATGATGATGATGAGATAATAGGCATGCTGATGGCGTATATTTCTGAAATGCCTTATGATTTCAGAATAAAATCATTGAAATTGGTCATAGTTGATATTTTGGATTATTTTGTCTTATGCGACATCAAAAAGGATGATTTGTATGTTGCAGAAATTGCTATCGACGATTCCTTAAGGGGCCAAGGTTTGGGAAAGCAGGTTTTGCTTGATGTAATAGAATATGCAAAGGCCAAAAATCTAAATCGCGTAATTTTAGATGCGGACTTTAGAAATGTCGGTGCTAAAAAGCTTTATGAAAGAATAGGATTTAAGGAATTTAATAAAAAAAGGCTTAAATTTGGCAGTTTTGAAAGGGGAATGCACAATATGGAGCTAATCCTTTAGTGGAATTTCCTTGATTTTTTCATGCACTCTTTTACAATTGTTTTTGTCATTGAATAGGAAAAATTCATCTATCCTTTGATGATATTTTTCTTTGATGTTGCAGTCGTTTTCAATGTATTCAATGATTAAATCCACTAATTCATCTTCTGTTTTTGCAATTTCGCCAAAGCCCATCTCCTCATAATCAAAGTAACTTTCTTCTAAATCGAAATGGTAATCTGAACGGTAATGGTAATATATTACAGGTTTATATAAGTATGCAAAGTCAAATGCAACAGAGGAATAGTCTGTAATCAATAGTGATCCGCTGTTGAATAATGTCTGATATTTGACTTTATCGTAATCTATTTTCACATAATCGTTTTCATCAAAAAGGTCGATGAATTCATATACCTTTGGATGAGGTCTGAAAATTATCTCATAGTTGTTCTCTTTAGCTTTGGCTATCAGCCTTTCGTTATTTATCAGTGAATTGAACTTTTTGAAAAATTCATGCTCCTTTATGAATTCCTTTGATTTGTGGTCCAGATATCTTCTCCAGGACGGCATTAATATGATCTGCTTTTTATCTTTCTGGTTTTCAAGAGTGTCATATCTAGGAAGGCCCAACATTTGAACTACATCTTCATCATAATTGTAAGGATATTCAAATATTGAATCATATTCTCTAGGGGATGAGACTAAAAACAAGGATAAGTTCATTTTGGATTTATTTAACCATGATGAAATATTGTCCTTGAGGATACCATGCTGTAAAAATAGGTTATTTGATTTTAAAAGCCCTGCTATAAAAGGATAGCCTCCCCAAAACGGATAGATTATCTCATTGTCTGGATGTGATGTGATAATGTTTTCAACAAAGAGGGAATAATATCTGTGCTTAAATGATTTATATGGAAGAATCTGACCAATTTTTGAGATATTTTCAAATTCCTTGTTGTTTGAATCCAAAATGAAATATCTGTCGATGCCGTCATCCTGTTTAGCGGAATACTTAAAAAGTGCCAATCCGTTGTCATCTGATTCATCCGGACGGTCCATATAGAACCATATTCTTTTGTTTTTCATGAATGGATAGCCCAGAATATAAGCTATTCTGAATGGAACTGCCTTTTGAAAGCCACGTTCACGTGTTTTCATGATATTTATCAGGGATTTTATCTCTTCTTTTATCCATTTGAATGTGCTTTTTTTGCTGATGGCTATTTTATCGTTATCAAAAACACTCAGATAATGTTTTGTTTTAGCATATCCCACAACTTTTGAGAAGTTGCAGGGTCTTGAAAAGTCAATATGCATCTTCTTGTTTTCATCAGCGAATTCCAACTCATATTTTTCATTAACAGATAATGGAATTTCAGTTTCTATTGAATAATTCAAAGCATAATTATGGCCTAAGCTATACAAATCCTTTTGTGGAAATATTAATTCTTTTTTATTAACTTTTGAACCGTTAACTAAAAGATCAATATCCCTTTGATGAATGTTGATTGTGCTTGCTAGGATTTTAAGCCGATTATTTCTGATGTCATAATTGTCAATAAAGACAGTGTTCAATTCCAGTTTTTCCATTAAATTTTCATTTAAATCATAATCATATTTTAATAAAAAGACAAATATTTTAAGTTCATTTTCAAGCAACCGTGTATTTAAAATAACTTCATCGTCAATATATTGAACATGTTCTGTTAATCTGGTCAAATCTATTTCTTCAAGGCTTCTTTCTACAGACAATAGCCATCTTAGATGATTTATCAGATTAAACTGCATAAACTGAGGAATATTGGAAAATTTGCCGATTGTTTTTTCAGTTAAATAAGTAATATTCAGGTTTTCAAAGTTTGCATAATCCTTTAAATCAATCATATAATAATCGGTAGGGTAAATTTTTTCATCGATATTGCTTAAATAGTATTCCCCTTCGCTGCAAATTCCTAAAATCGGATTTTCCATTAGAATCTCGCTGAAGAATGTAATATTTGAATTTTCCACATCAGGCAATTCGATGCTTTCACAGGATCCTTTTCTAAAAAAAGTGGAAAATCCCAAAAACTCGGCATATTCCGGTTGCTTTAAAAGATTTATTTTTTCTGTCCGGTTGATTTTAGTATTTAAGTAACGTTCTTTTGTCCCGTTCTTATAATAAAAAATAGGGACTGTTATCAAATCGACCTCTTTGTTTTTATTGATGAAATCTAAAACATTTTCCAATGTATCATTTGAATAGTAATCATTAGTTTCTAAAAATGTAATGAAATTTCCGCCAGCATGTTTGATTCCCAGATTTTTAGCTTGCGCGAAGTTAACGGAGTCCTGCTGAAGGAATTTAATGTTGTTGGGGTATTTTCTAGCATATTCATTGCAAAGCCCCTCCGTATTGTCTTCGCTGTTGCAGTCAACGACAATTATTTCGCAGTGCTTATCAAAATCAAGCGTTTGATTGATTAAACAGTCAATTGTTTGTCCAATTCCCAATTCAGAATTGTGTGTTGTTATTATAACTGAAAATTCAAATTCGCTCAATTTTATCCCTCAATTAATCTTGGGATTGTTTAAAATCAGGTTTCATATTACTAATTATGTAATTTAAATCTTTATCTAACTTGACATTGTCATTATAGTCTTTTAATTGAATTGAGAAAGTGTGATAACAGGTATATGCATAGCAGAAGCTGATATTGGTTGCATTTTCTGTAGTGTAGTTTACACAATCAATTTTATAAGCGCTGATGTTGTTTATTTTAACTGTTGAATTATTGATAATTTGAATATTGGAATCTCCGCTCAAATCTTTTAACTTTTTATTGAAGCTATCTAAAGCAATATCCTTTTTGCCCAAATCCTTGAAATAAATCTTTTCATGAGTTTCTTCATTGATTATTTTCGCGGTATTGCTTCCGCTGTCCTCAATTGAAAAGTCATTTGGAACTGTAACAACAGTCTTGTTTACAACAGTTATTGAAGTTCCGACGGTTGTTGATGTATCCACGATGTAATACATGCAAGCGCAACCAGCAATTAATATTATTAATATTCCAATCCATCGTTTATCCATGTTAATACCTTATTCATTTTCTTTTTGCACGTTTAATGTAAGCATCACAAACCTTTTTGGTTTCGCCTTCCATATAGACTTTCCCGTCTTCAAGCCATATGCATCTGTCGCATATGTTTTTGATTTGATTTATTGAGTGTGAAACAAGAAGCACGGTAACGCCTTCTTTCATCATAGACCTGATCTTTTCAGAACTTTTCTTTCTGAATTTTATGTCTCCAACCGCTAAAATTTCATCAATGATTAAGATTTCAGGGTTTATCAGGGTAGCTATTGAAAAACCTAATTTTGCTCTCATACCTTTGGAGTAGTTTTTAACGGGATAGTTGATATGCTCTCCAAGCTCAGAAAACTCCACTATTTCATCATATTTTTCCTTAATGAAATCTTCATCCATACTTAAGAGAGCTCCGTTTAAGAAAATATTATTTTTACCAGTATAATTCTTATCAAAACCGGCACTCAATTCAAGCAATGGAGCTATTTTCCCATTGATTTTTATTGTTCCTTCGGTAGGTTCATAAATTCCGGATATTATCCTAAGCAAAGTACTTTTTCCGGCACCATTAAATCCTAAAATACCTACTCTTTCACCTTCATAAATTTTAAATGAAACATCATCAAGAATTCTGACTTTTTTGCCGTCATTTTTGTTTCTTTTAATTGTTCTGATAAAATATTCCTTTAAAGTATCTATCTTGTCCTTTGATACTTTAAATTCCATTGCAAGATGTTCCACTTCAATCATAACGTCTCTATCGATATTTCTGGTTTTCACTTCAATTTTTGAATTTTGTGAAATGGCATCGTATTTATCATTGCCCTCAAATACGGTTTCCACCTTATATGTGTCCTGTTTGAGTGATAAATCAACACTAGCAAATCCTTCTTTATCTGTTATTCTTTCATAACTCTCATCGTTAACATTAATTATGACTTTTTCATCACTAATTGGATTTTCATCACGGTCCATTAATCTGATGCAATAATCAGGTTCATCTTTTGAATATATAATCATGTTTGGAGCATATAATCTGGTATTTTCTTCTTTTTCAGGGGTAAAGTCTTGATTTTGGCGCAATATGGTTAATTTTGACACGACTCTTGGTGCATATTCCTCATCTGCGGGAAAATAGGTTTCCATTTCATATTTTTTGGCTTTAAGGGTAATAGGCAATCTTGCATAACCTTCGTCCGTGGTTGTATCCTCATATTTTTTTCCGTTAATTTCAAATATGACGTCCTTGTTTGCAATTGGATTGCTGTTTCCATCAAAGATTTGAACTACAAAGTCTTTCCAAGCGCCATGTTTCATTTCGTAATCGGGAGCATAAATCTTGATATTCTTAAATCTATTACTTTGAAATTTAGTATCAATAGGAATCTTTTTTATTTCTTCAATTTCTTCTTTTTTCCTGAAAAGATTTTTTATTTTATCTATCAAACTCATTTTAAAAACCTTTATATCTCTAATACTAATTTCTTTTCATAAATCTTGAATAGTAATACTCCAATTCCTAATGTTGTAAATGCAAATGCTGCCAAGTAAAGCAAGGTGGATGTGGTAGGGACTACTCCATAAATGCATTCTCTAAAGCAGGATATTGCGGAATAGATTGGATTTAAAGTAAATATCTTCTGTATTTGTGAAGGAACGATTTCCATCGGGTAGAATAATGCTGAAGCATACATTAATAGCAATGTAAATACATTGTATAAATGTCCCACATCTGTGAAATAAGTGTTGCAAACAGCCAAAATCAGTCCGACACCAAATATTAGGATTAATAGCAATATTACCGGTATTATTCCATAGATTATTGTTGGGTAGAATGTTGCGCCGGTAAAGACCATTACTCCAATCAATATTACAAATGAAATCAGGAAATTGATAAATTCATAAAGAACGGCACTGACTGAGAACATATATTTCGGAACATAAATCTTTTTGATTAGGTTTCCATTTCTTTTAATTGATCTCATTGCACCTTTTGTTGCAGCATTATAAAAATCGTAAAGCAATCTGCCTGAAAGGAAGTAAACTGGATAATTTTGAATTTGGCGTCCAAACAGCATTGAAAAAATTGCAGTAAAGACTATCATGATTAAAAGGGGGTTAAAGAAACTCCAAAGAATTCCCAATACGGAATCTTTGTATTTGGATGTTAACTCTTTTTTAACCAATTCTTTTAATAAGAATTTTTTTTCAGCGAAGGTATCAAACATATTAACCAGTTACATTAATTATTTTCTTCTTCTGGAGAATTCTTCAAAAATTTCGTCAATTTCAATTCCTTTGTATACAAGCAATAATAAAGTGTGAAATATCAAGTCAACGGATTCATAAACCAAATTTTCATCATTTTTAGAAGCAATCAATACTTCGCCTGCTTCTTCTGCGATTTTTTCTAAAATTTTATCTTCAGCCTTCTTATCGCTGTCTTTCATGATATTTGA
Source organism: Methanobrevibacter sp. (assembly GCA_030539795.1). Classification (GTDB taxonomy): domain Archaea; phylum Methanobacteriota; class Methanobacteria; order Methanobacteriales; family Methanobacteriaceae; genus Methanocatella. The sequence goes on along the minus strand of JAUNXN010000047.1, from coordinate 3,650 downwards.
AGTATATGAATCAATTGGATTGTCTCTTCTTGATTCTAAGACTTCATAAACTTCTCTTATTATTTCATCACTCATTTAATCATTCCTCTTTACCTTCCTGATCCTGAAGGCTTTCGGTAAGTGCTATTAGTGGATGTTTGTCATCATCAATAATTTCAATATCCTCGAAATTTTTAATTCCTGCCTTATCGGCAGTTTTTTCCATACCTAATCTGATGTCTTGGCCTAAATCAATAACATATGAATCTACGGTTTCATAACCTTGCTGAGCTGAAGCCACTGCCCTGTGGTGGCCATCAACCAAAATCCATCTGTCACCAGTTTTGACAACAATTGCCGGTTCAGCCAATCCTCTTTTTAATTCATAAGTTCTTCCTTCGAGTTCATCAGCATAAACCCTGTCTTGTGTAGGGCGTAATTTATGAGTATCGACACGCATATGTCTTAAAGTGGTTTTAATACCATATAATTGTTCCAATGTCTTTTTGAAGTATTCTACTTTGTTTGGTGTTGACCTTTCTATATGAGATCTAACCATATCAGTATTTGTAATGATTCCAACTAGTTTTCCAGCTTTATCTACAACAGGCATTCTGGAAATTCCTCTTCTAAACATTACTCTGGATGCATCATTGATGGATAATTCCTGATTGGCAACTACTAATTGGGTACTCATCAATCCTCTAACATTATCTGCCCATTCTTTTGATACGATATCGAATGCGGTTACCATTCCAACTAGTTTGCCGTTTTCAACTACAGGATAACTGTTGTGGCGGCTTTCTCTCATCAGGTCAATAACTTCTTCAGTGGAAGTATCAGGGGAAACACTAATAACATCTTTTGTCATGTAATCTTTTACATAAGATTTTTTTTCTCCCATTATGTTTCCTCCTTTATTCAATGTTTTCTTTTAAGAGTCTGACAGTTTCTCCAGGATCAGCTTTTCCACGAGTTATCCTCATTACCTGACCTACTAAGAAGTTAATGGAAGCTTTTTGACCAGCCAAATAATCTTCAACAGCTTTTGGATTTTCATCGATTGCTTGTTTTACTGCAGCAAGCACTTCATCCTCTTTAACGACACCGAGCAATCCCATTTCTTCAGCAATCTCTTTTGGTGATTTTTCGTTATTAGGCATTTGTTCGATGATTCTTTGACCGGCTTTTGTTGTAATTTCTTTTGATTGAAGCATGTTTAAGAATTCAACCAAATCTTCGACAGTAATTCCGCTGTCGGCAAAGTCTAATTTGTTGTAGGATAAAACCCTTTTGAGTTCGTCTCTCATCCATTTGGATGCAAATTCAGGGTCAATTTCTTTTGCAACCTCTTCATAAGCAATAGCTAAATCAAGTTCTGATGTTAAAACTTTTGCAGATTCCTCATCAATGCCATATTCACTAACGAATCTTTTCACCTTATTGTGAGGTGCTTCCGGCATGATATCTAGGATTCTTTGGATAGTTTCATCAGAGATTTTCATTGGTGGCAAATCAGGGTCTGTGATGAATCTGTAATCATCAGCGTCTTCTTTTAACCTCATTCCCACAGTAATCATTTGTGATTCTAAGTAAGCACGAGTTTCCTGTTTGACTTCAACTCCTCTTTTCCTAAGGTTTTTTTGTCTTACAAGTTCGAATTTCAATGCTTTGTAAGCTCCTTTAATTGAGTTGATGTTTTTCATTTCCACCCTGTTTCCTCCGTTAATGGAAATGTTAACGTCAGCCCTCATTGTTCCTTCACCACGTGCAGCTCCACTGTATTGCAATACACGAATTAATTCTTTTAGGAAGTTTCTTGCTTCTTCAGGGGATTTTATGTCCGGTTCGGTAACAATTTCAACTAAAGGAATTCCGGAACGGTTGAAATTAACGTAACCTCTGTCAGGGTTATATTGTCCAGGGTCTTCTTCAGCATGTATTTCCCTTATTCTAATTCCGTTTAATTCTCCGTTTATTCCGATTGGAACTGAAGTTCTTTGATATCCTGAAGGAAGGTCAGGATAATCGTAATGTTTTCTCATAAAGTAAATTACGTCTTTATCAATTTCACAGTTAAGCATTAATGCAATCATTAACGCATTTTCCAATGCTTTTTTATTTGTTGGATATGGTTTAGCACCTGGCTGATTTAAGCAAACTGGGCAAATGTTTGTGTTTGCAGGTGCGTCCTGATAGTTTGTAGGACAACCACAGAATAATTTTGAATCAGTTTCTAGTTGTACGTGGATTTCAAGTCCACACATCATATCGACATCGTCACTAATAGTAATTCCTCCATTATAGGATAATTTTTATATTATCTATATATTTGTTTTAATTGATTTATAAATATTATTAAAAAAGGATTTTTTCCAGATTTATATTTGTTTAATTATTTTTTAGAAATAAAAATTAGTATATTGACGAGTTTTTCATCAATCAGTATTTGTTTTTTAAGGACTCTTTTATGTATCTTTTAATGAACTTATCCAGTTCCGGATCAAATTCACTTTTTTGAGGGCCTAATTTATCTTTATCGGTAAATGTTCCTTTGAGTTGTCGGCCAGCCCATTTCACTTCCTCTTCAACTCTTTTACCATACTTTGTTCCAAACATCTTGAACAATGGGAATTTGGTAATTCCATTCGCACCACTTAAAATCAGGATTCCGATATTCGCCAAATTGTCGATCCAGGTTCCGCAAATTATTTCGATATCAGGGAAAGCCAGTCTGACCTGCGCTACAACTTGGGCATAATAAAGGGAAGCAGGCTGTGATGAATTTGCGTATACTGTTTCTTTATGTGGGTTTAATGAGTAAAAGATAACCCTGTCAATTTTATGATCCCTAATATAGTCTATAATGTAGTCGACATCAGATAATGTTTCGCCAAGTCCCAGAATAATTGTTATTGCCTTTTTAAATCCTAAGTCATTGGCCACGTCTAGCATGTTGCTTATGTCGTCCAATTTTTTTGAAGGGCAGACTTTTTCATGGATTCTTGGATTTGCCACTTCAACGGCTCCGGTTATTCCTTTTATTTCTGAGCCGAATTCATCCAGTTCATCTGTAATTCCTGTGTTTAGCCAAACACCATCTCCAGTGATGTTTTTTATTGTTGCTGCAATTTCCTTTATTTCCTGTGTGGTGAAAGATTCATATCCTCCGGATAGAAATTCGATGTTCCAGTCGAGGCGTTTGCACATTTCGGCTTCGGCATAAATGTTATGGATGTTTCTTCTTGCCTTTGTCGGATCTTTAATCTTGTTTTTCTGTGTGGACATATAGCAAAATGCACAATCTCCCTTATCACACCACCATGATAGGAAAACTGCTCTTTCGAGTGTAATCAAATCTCCGTGATTATTTAATGTTATTTCATTAGCTTTTTTAATTAGGTCGAATATGTTAGAATCCATATTTTTATATATTAATCTTAAACTTTATATAATAGTTTATAGAAAATTATTTTGTTGATTTTCTTTATTTTTGCATAAATATAGAAAATACCAAAAGGTTTATATATTATGTGATATAAACCATTTATTACTGTTTAAAGTCTTTTGATTTTTAAACATGGGTTTTATTTGGTTAAGTGAGATGGGTGTCATATGCCGTCGTAGCTCAGTAGGTAGAGCGTTCGGCTGTTAACCGATTGGTCACAGGT
>JAUNXN010000046.1 GCA_030539795.1 Methanobrevibacter sp. | reverse complement strand
TGTAAATAGGTCCGTTTACAGCAATTTGAACAGTTCTATTTGCTAAAACATTTCCGTCAGCATCTTTTAAGATAGCATAGAAGAATTGACCTCTTTCACCAGCACTATAATCATTAGCTACACGAGTGAAAGCAGATTCATATTCAAATACAGTGTCGATTTTTTTAGCCATAGCAGGCATTGTAATGTTTGCTTCGGAAGCAGCTAATTTAGCGGTTTCATCGAATTTGATTGAAACTACATCTCCAGGGTTAGCAGCAATAGCGAAAGCACCATTTTCATCAGTTTCGGTAGTGTTGGTTTCATTGCCGATAGTGTAGGAAACAGTTTCACCAGCTAAAGGATTACCGTTAATGTCTTTTAAAACAGCAGTAACTGTGTTGTCTGCAAGACCAGAAATGGAAATAGTGGTAGGAGCTAAGTTTCCTTTTGGAATTACAATGTCGCTTACATTACCGTTTTCTGAACCCCATGCAGTGTTCCAGTAAACGAGAGCTTTAACAGCACCTACGAAAGTGTTGCCGCTTACATCAATAGGTCCTGTTGGGTTTAAGTCTCCTCCTCTACTTAAGATGTGTAAAAGGGTTACGGATTGGGTAATTACATCGTCATTGAATTTGGTTACAGTGTTTCCGGTAATATCGATGTTTCCGATTTCACTTGGGTATCCGTGAGCGGTGTTACCAGCTTCAGCAGCAATTAAAACATTGTCATTGATTGCATGGAAGTCGTTGTGGGTAATGTTAAGGCCAGCAGCAGCTTTTTGAATACTGATTACAGGTAATGCTTCCCATTCAACTTCAGTTCCGTTGTTATCTAATCCTTTGAAGTATCCACAATTGACAAAAATGTTGTCATCAATATTGGTTCCACCAGTGGAAGCTCCACCGAAGTAAATTGAATAGGAGTTATTGATGAATACATTTCCGCTTACAAGTGCCCCTGCACATCCTGATGCTAATGATATAGCATCAAGCATAGGTCCTTCGAACACATTGTTGATGATTGTTGGGTTTTGTGATCCCATTACACCAACAGCTTTGGTACCTTTTTCAACATTAACAGTAGGATCGTTACGTAAGTAGTTGGTTACTCCAGTAAAGTAGGAGTTTTTAACAGTTACATTGTTAGCTTGTTGTTGTATTCTTACACCATGGTTAAAGTTTATAAATGAACAATTATCAACTACACCGTTTTGTGCTCTTTGGAAGTGAATACCCCAACCTTTAACCTCATTGGCATTTTTAGTAGCGTCATCATAGTAAGTTAATACGCTATTTGGGTTTGTGTCAATAAATTTGATTCCTTGGAAAGTGACTCCATTAGCGGATACATGGAAAATACCATTACCAGGGCCACCCCAACCTTGAATTATAGTGTTACCGTTACCTTTAATGGTAATGCCTTTAACACCTACTTCGATAGTATTATTTGATACATCATATGTGTCAAATTTACTTAAATCAATAGTATCTCCTTCTTCAGATGCAGTAATTACTTGTGAAATTGCATCAGCAGTGTTGTTTTCTGGTTGTCTAGTATTTGCTGCAATGACATCTGCAGAATCATCGATTGCTATTTCATCCACAGCATCTTCGGCTGCGACTACATCTGCAGCATCTTCAGCAGAAACTGAACTAACAGATAATGCAATTATAAATACTAAGAGAAGAGATACAAGTATCTTCTTGTTACTCATAATTTTATTCTCCATTAATAAATTTTAAAATCGCACTAATACAAAATCAAATAAAAAATTGATAAAAATATCTTACAACGTTTTATTTTTCATATCAGTGTTATATATTTATCTTCGATGTGTAATATAAACCTTATCGTATATCGTGGAAAATTTTAAAAAAAATATTAATCATTTCCATATAATATAAAATAAAATTAGAGTAATATTGAAAAAACAATTCATACAATTTAAATTAACAAAAAAATAGCCTTTACCGCTTAAATAAATGCAGTATTATAATATTATATTAAATTCATAACGAAAGAATATACTAATCAATATAACTATAATTATATAACATAAAATTCAAAAATATACTATTAAAGAACATTTTCCCCAATATCTTAAAGGAGGTGAAAAAATAAAACTTAAAAATCTGCCCTTTCTAATGATTTTGTTGATAATTCTAATATCTATCAGTTCGGTAAATGCTGCTGGAAATGACATGGCCTCTGACGATAATCTGCAAACTAATGAAAATGATATTATAAACCTTGAAATTGCAGATGGCTCAAAACTTGAAGATGATTCGGCCGATTTGGAAAATGAAATCATTAATGCAAATAACGGTGATGAAATACTAATCGAACCTGGAACATATAACCTCCACAATATTGAGATAACAAAAAACCTCACCCTTCAAGGAAATGGAAAAGCGAATGACATAATCATTGATGGCGAACATAAGTCAAGCATTTTTCTCATACGAAGCGATGCTGTTCATGTGAGCTTTAAAAACATCACATTCATAAATGCAAATGTTACCGGTTTTGGAGGGGCCATATCAATGGAAACCGGACATGTCTATGTGGACAATTGTAATTTTTACAATAACAGCGCCAGCGTTAATGCCGGAGGCATATCAAATTACGGTACTGAAGAGGAAAGAGGTTATCTGCTTGTGAATAATTCATTGTTTGTAAACAATCATGCCGGACACGATGGGGGAGCAATAACAACATGTTATGCCAGTTCAGACATTTACAATTGCGTTTTCATTGCAAATTCCGCACACAGGGACGGAGGTGCGATTCGTGTAAGCGTATTCGGATACGGCAATGTTGAAGATTGCATATTCATGTATAATCATGCCGATGAATGGGGCGGAGCATATTACAGTTGGGCCAGCAACTCAAAAATAAACAGATGCATTTTCATGAACAATACCGGAGGAACAAACGGTGGAGCAGTAATGGTTTCCGGAAATATGAGTTTAACAAATTCCATTATAGTAAATAACACCTCCAATGAAACAGGAGGATCATTTTACATACAACAGCCAATGTTTGATGCAACTACAGTAATAGATGTTCATGATAACCTCATTACAAATAATACATCTCCATTAGGCAAGGAAATCTATATTAAATGGAACACTACTAAGCTATTATTTACAAAATTTAACAATAATGACTGGGGAGATGAAGATCCAACCGACAGCGATGTTATTGACCCTGACCATGTTACAAAAAGAAGTAAAGTTACAAGTACCAAAAAATCCAATTTATTGAATGAATTGAACTTGAATTTGTTATTCAGATATTCAGATGTTTTAAAAGGATATTTCCCTGAAGGTTATTTTGACAGCAGCGATGCAACTCAAAACACAAGCAATGCCGAAGACACCAGCGAACCTTCAAGCGAAGATGGCATGATTTCAGATTCCGATTCAAGCAACAATCAAAATATATTTCCTCAAAAGTCAAACACTACTGCAAATAAGAAAGCTATCACAAATTCAACCATGTCAAATCCAAATGATATCTTGATACCTACAAATGGCAGCAGTGAAATCGGACTTGATTCAAATGATTTGAAAAAAGCCAGTGAAATATTCGAACATTCACCATCAAAAACAATTAATTCAATGAATGTTGGCGCGATAATCTTTGCCATCATTGCCGCAATAGCTTTATTATTCGGATATAAAAGAAACAAAAAAGAGGAGTAAATAGCCCGGCTATTTACTTTAATGCTATTTTTTAATATTTAATTTATTATTCAAGTCACGTGCAACCAGATAATAATAAATGTAAAAGCCACACCATGAAACAGCTGCAAATATGCATGCTATGATTACCCATTCTATAATAATTCCTATTCCAAGGTTAATTGGCATCCATTGAAGATAAATGGCTACAATAAATAATATTGCCATTCCAATGCCCATCTGGAATGCAATCTGAAGTGGAAAAGCAATGTCATCCCGTTCATAGATAATTCCAGTCAAGGAAAATCCCCAGCCAACAACAATTGATCCCAAAAATGCATTTATTATGGTATTTCCTGAAAAACTAACATTTTGAGGACCCTGCTGAAGAGAAATTAAAACCATGATGAACAATACAATAAAGCAACCTACAAAAGCACCCATTGCCAATCTTTTAATTAAATCTATTTTCATTTTAACACCTATAAATCCAACGCCTGTTTAAAATCCGGCAAATATTTCCTTGAGATATTGTCCTTCAAGCCATTCTTAAGCTGTATGAACATCATTCCCTTAAGTGAAGGAGCTACCCTTTCCACTTTCTTCAGATTGACGATTGTGGTTTTGGAAATCCTTACAAAGTCACTTGTCAAATTCTCCTCAACCTGATATAATGGCTTTTTAATCTGATATTCACTGTCTTCAGTGTACACCTTAACCTGCTTATCTTCAACCCTGAACATAAAGACATCACTGAATTCCAAAAGCGCAATGTCGGATCCCTTTTTAACGGCCAGCATCTCGCTTGAATCGTCGCTTTCCAGAATTGACATTGCCCTTGTGATATTGTCTGTCAGTTCATTTGTGTGAATATCAGCATAAGGCTCTTCAATATCTCTTGAAACAAATAAATTTACCTTCATAGTTTAGTTCCTTAATCTGTCCATTTCCTCTTGAATCTTTTGCTCCCTATAAGATTCGGTATCGAATTTGTCCATGAATACAAATGCCTTTAAAAAATCAACAAACACACCTATGCCCCAGAAAAATACAGGGAACAATACCCACCAGAAATCAGGGGTAAAAATGAAATTAATCACCGCTAAAAATGCATTGACAATTACATATGCCTTAAAATTTTTAAAGAATTTAATTTTTGCATCTGCTCTTTGTTCCGCTAGTGCCCTTAAGTTATCACTCATCTAATCACCCATTTTTGAAAGTTCCTTATTAATCATTCTTTCTCGATAATCTCTAAGAGGATAAGCTTTGAAAAAATCATCTACAATTTCAATTCCCCAGAAAAACATTACAAATGCAAGTAACCAAAAGCTATGTAAAAATATTATACATATTATTGCTATTATAGTATTTACAATCAAATATTTATATAGATTTTCTTGAAATTTTATCTTTGCATCTACTCTTCTTTCCGCTTCTTCTCTTAAGTTCATGTTATCACCATTCGATAATATAACTTGGTAAAAGACTATATAAATGGCTATTTGGCGAAGTGTCTAAGATGCAAAATATTGAAACTGAAATGCAAAAAATAAGAAATGAAAGTGGCAGCTTATAAAATAGCCACCAGATAATATAAAATAGAAGTTATTGCAGGAACTGTCAAGTTGTCGATTCCACCATAACTTAAGGCTTCACATACTGTTGCAACAGCAGATATTGTCAAAATATAAACAATATTGAGTTCAGGCATTGTGCAGCCAATTGAAGAAAATACAACCCAAACGAATACGCTCATTACAGATGTGATTACAAACATTGTGAGTGATCCTTCAACGGATTTTTCTCCTCCAAACACAGTGTATTTTAATCTACCGAATTTTTGACCAATCAAAGCTGCAAATCCGTCACCATACACCATAGGCACAATAGCTAATGCCACAATCCAAATGTAGAATTTAGGATCGCCTGCAGGAGCAATCATTGCAAATACTGCAATCAATACTGTCCAAATCAATGCATAGAAGAATAATCCCAATGCATGGCCGGATTCTGTTACACTGTTTTTGATTGTAATCGGTGAGTATTCAGTCAGGAAGAACAAACCGATTGTGATAGGAAGTGTTAAAAACCAAACCATTACCCATGGGTCTGAGAAAAACGGCATGGCAAATATCATGTTACCTACCATGATATGCAAAAATTTACGTGAAACTTCAGGCCTTGTCTTTAAGACCAATTCGGCTACAACGAAAATGACAGCTACATAAATGTAAACTACAATCAACGCAAGGATGTCTGAGAATATCATTACTTATCATACTCCCCGTATTCACAACCAGCGTTTTCCATTTTAACATGATCAATTAATGTTCCGTCTTTCTTGTATAGTTTGATTTCACCCCAACCGTTTCCACCATTCCATAAACGGTTGTGTCTTTTTTGGCCATCAGGAGCTTCGTAATTAATAAACATCATTTCGTCACGTTTACAGTAAAGTACCATTTCCATTCTGGAATTTCTGTTACTTGCATTTACATGCCATGTGTGGATATCTTCCCCTTCCTCAAAGTCAAAGTCGATTTTAACCATGTTCCAGAATCTTGCAAAATTGTACTCATACATGGTTCCTTCATAGTAGAAACCGATTAGCAATTTACGAGGTATGGATATTCCAAATGCCTTTGGTCTTCCACCACCAGCTTCAAATGCTGAATTGTTTAATTTTTTACCGGTTTTGAGACTTGTTAAGTTACATGATGAAATCCATAGCCATGGTGAGGTAAAGTCCGCTCCCCAGTTCTTATCAGCATATCCGTAAGATTTTTCAGGAATCACTTCATATTCCTCGCCATCAAGCCAGATGGTTCCGCTATATTGTGTTTTGATTCCTTCAGCATGCCAAAACATTTCAAATGAGTTTAATTTTCTAAACAATGAATTTGCACCATAACCTACGTTAAAAGTGATTTGTTTATCAATGTCCAAATCCCACATCATGTCACCAGCATCTGACATGTATTCCGGATGTTCACGAGCTTCCTCTTCACTTACTCTTGAATATCCGCTCATATGGGTTTCTGTTAAACTACAATCACCTACTTTAATATTCAATTCATCATCAGGGCATTCAAAATATTTCATTGAATAGAAATTATGAATCTGTTTTGGATTTTTACCCCATGTTCCAGCTTTAACCATACAGTAGGATGGTTTTTTACCTGCGGCCTTGTTTTCAGGCAATTGTCCTAAAGTTGGTTCCTCTTCAGCTAATGCCGGATTGCAGACAAAATATTCAATGAAAAAAGGTTTTGGTTCACCTGTTTTTTTATTGTATGCAGTTAAAGAATGCCACCACCAATCATATCCCTGTTTGGCAAGCGGTCCTTTGAGCATAAAATAATCTCTCTTCAAATCACTTTTATTCATAAACAAATCCTCCAAAGGTAAGATAATATAAAGTTTGTTTTAATTATAATAAATAAGTTATTGTTGAATTTAAGAAAAAAAGAAGAAAATAGATGAATTTACATTTTGGATTTCATTTCCTTGATATCTTCACGATAATAAAAAAGAATTGTAAATATAATCAATAATATTATAAATGAAATTCCAGTTACTTTAAAAAATTCATCCTCATCAATAATAATTTGTTTTATGACTGATTGGCTTCCGGAATCACCTACATCACCCGCACTGCTCTCAGAAGCTCCCGCTTGAGAAACATCCTGTGCCTCATAACTTTGTGATGCATCATCAACAGGATTATTTGAGTTGCTTCCAGGATTGGCCTTTTGACCATGAGTACTGTTTCCGTTATTTTCACTTTCCTGATTTGATTGACCATTGCCCCTATTATTGGTACCTCCATTGCCATTTCCATTGCCGGAGCCATCACCATTGCCTCCTCCATTTCCAATATCATCATACAGTGAGTCATATTGAATGCTAGGATAGTCATATGATGGGGATACTCCATTTGTAGGGTTTGAATCTGTTGGAACATCGGCACTATACTCCTGCTTTCTATCAGAATAATCTACAGTAGCTTTAATAATGTCTCCGTTTTCAGCATCCATGGCAAATATTGCAGATCCTCCACTAATTGTCTGAGTTACAGTCTGACCGTTATTTAACTGATAGGACAATTCCCTATCCGGAAGCAAACTAGCAACATTGCCTTTAGAATCTGTAAATACTGCTTGAAATAGATTATCTCCAATTTGTTTGACATTGAACTTGATATTATTGGTTTTGATTTTAGGACATAATGTATTAAAATCACTATACCAATTATCCCCAATGGACAAGCGATTGCCTGAATCATAAAATGTATCTTTTGCCTCAACTTCCCTTGCAACATTACTAAATATTGCATTATAACTAATATCCTGTGATTTAGGCAGTTCATATCCACCAATGAAGTTTAAGCCAGCACCGTGATTGTCAGTTATAATATTGGATTGTATCTTATTGTTTCCAATTTTGGAAATTGAAATTCCATCTTCCCAATTTGAGTATAACGTATTGGAATTGACATTGATATCATTTCCAGCATTTTCAACTAGAATGCCGTTTTTGCCATTTTTAGAGAGAGTATTTTTGCTGATGAACACATTGCTTGGACCACTACCATAATTAACCTTATTAACAGTCTTGGTCAATTGAATACCATTTCCTCCATTGTTGGAAAGGGTATTGGAATATATGTACGTATTGCTGGATTTAGTTAATTGAATTCCATCACCGGCATTACTGTTTATTTTATTGTTGTAGATATGGGTATCTTCGGACTTGATAAGAACTATGCCGTTCTTTCCATTTTTTACAATATTGTTTTTGGTAATGTTGAGATATTTGGTTCCGGTTGCAACAATTGCATTGCCATTAACCGAAATATCATTATTGCGAACAATCACATAGTTTGCATCAGTAATTGAAATACCATCACCTTTGCCTTGAATATTAAAACCTTTAATAATGCTTGAAGAAGCGCCTTTACCCCTAATTGAAATTACTGGACTGGAGGAACCTGATTTTAATACCGTATTGGAATTAGATGTTAATGTCAATCTTTTATCTATAACCAGATTAACATTTTCATAACTTGATCCCTTAAATAGAATGATATTATTAGCTTTTGCATTATCAACAATCTTTTGAATTTCGGAATTTGATAAACCCTCATCCACAACCCGAGTATTATTAATTGTAATAGTGGTTGTCTTGGATGAAGCTTGATACTTTGAATTTCCCAAGAATTTTGTTGTGATATTATAAGATCCATCAACCAATCTAATCGGAAGTGAAGCGATACCTTTACTATTGGTATTTTTATTGTAAGTAACTCCATGAACTGTAAATGATACCGGACTATTGGAAATCAGGTTATTATTCTCATCAGACAGGTTTATTTGGAAATTGTCACCAACAACATCAAAAGTGGTATTGCTTACAACGTCAATTTGTGTTGGAATCTTTGAGCTAGATTGTGCAATTGCCATATTTTCGTCCAAACCCAAAGCCAAATCATCCTGTGTTGAATTGTCAATTTCCTGAGCTGCACTAAAATTTAAAGTTATCAGAGCCATCACGAATAATACAATAATAAAAGTTTTCTTACTCATATTTCACCCCCATTTCGGCGATTATTAAGAATTAATTATTGATAATTAACCTTATTATATAGTATATTTTTTTGTAGTATATATTATTGATTATTTTTTTATGTAAAAAATAGCTTTTTTAAAAAATAAGATTATAAATTAGATATTTTTAAAATTAGAATAATTTAATTTGAAAATAAAAAATCAGATATAAACTATGAGTAACATCGAAAAAGGAATATTTGGATTAAAAATTATCATATTCATCGATACAGTAGACATCATATCCGCAATTCGGGCAATACTCCTCGCCTTCTTCGACCCATGCCCCGCAAACAGGACAATACATTAAAACACCTCATATATTAATCAATATTAAACCGAACATGCAGGCAAGAATTCCCACAATTTGGCGAATGGAAATATTTTCCTTATACAAAAGGTATCCTACAATCAAAAGGACACATGCAAGTCCAATGTTAGCGACAACACTTGCATTGCTTACCTGCCAACCTGCACGATAAACAAAGACATATCCAACTTCCAAACCTACAATGGCCAATGCTAGGATTATTGATGTCCAATTGACCTTTGATATTTCAACGCCAATATTGGATGGTCCAACCGCAAATACGAAAATAGCTGCAGAAATAATTGCTGCTGCAAGATAAGTAACCATCAATGCGCCAAATGGATTTACATCACTTGGCATTGACTTCATGCATACATTATAAAATGTATTTGCTAGAATAACCATTAAAATAGGCCAAATTATGTTCCAATTCAAGTAAATCACCGAAAAAAGTTTAGTTGGATGGACTTCGCTTTTTAGTGCCGTATATTCTGTCACCGGCATCTCCCAAACCTGGCAGAATATATGCATTTTCGCTTAATTCCCTGTCAACTACCGCACAGAAAATTTGAACATCAGGGTGATCATCTTTAATGCATTGAACACCTTGTGGAGAAGCTACAATACATAACAATTTGATTTTAGCCACCCCATCCTGTTTAAGCCTTGAAATTGTTGCTGATGCGCTTCCACCAGTCGCAAGCATAGGATCAATTATAATAACTTCCCTGTTTTCAATTCCATCGGGCATCTTGTAGTAATATTCAACAGGTTCGAATGTTTCCTCGTTTCTGTAGAGTCCAATATGTCCTATTTTTGCATTTGGAATTACCTTTAATATTCCATCAACCATGCCCATACCGGCACGTAAAATTGGGACAACAGCATAATTGTCCTCATTTAGGATTCCAGTATCCATTTTTTCAAGTGGAGTTTCAATGGTTGTCTCTTCAAGTTTCGCATCCCTCATGGCTTCATACATCAAGAATATTGAGATTTCAGTAACTAATTCCCGGAATTCCTTAGTTCCAGTATTAACATTTCTTAAGATTGCAAGTTTATGGGTTATCAATGGATGATTTAACACAAATTCATTCATGGTTTTTCCTCCGGAGTACATGTTGCAGCACCAAACATTGCACGATATTAGTATAGAAAATCAAATCCCCCTAGTGCATGTAGTTTGTCGCCAGTAAAATTTAAACAAATTCAGATTAATATTAAATTTCTAAACAAAAGTATAAAATTATTTCTTATTAGAAAAAAAGTTTTTGAAAAATAAAAAAAGTAGGGAATAAATTCCCATTAAAATATTTAAGCTTCTGCAGGTTTTCCTTTTTCAGCCCATTTTACAGTCATAGTTGTA
>JAUNXN010000045.1 GCA_030539795.1 Methanobrevibacter sp. | reverse complement strand
AATCAAATAATTAATAAGGTAATAGTTACAAATACAATAATGAATAATTTAGATGCTAAAAAAAATTTGGCTGAAATTATTATTGATTGTATTCCTTAATAAGGAAAAGGCGGTTATTCAATGATACAAATGACTTTAATACAAATTGACAATTATGGTCCTTGGACTGTTACTCCAAGGCCGAGAACTGAATCTGATTTACAAATGCTTCAAGCCAGTTTATTTGCTGATTTAAATAATCATTTTGGAAATAAAAAAGGTTTAGTTTTCTTTACTAGATTTGACAACTTACTTGCAATCTCTAATGGTCTTGATGAAGAGGACCATTTAAGGATTCAAAGATCTATCAGAAACAGATACCCAATTACTATAAGTATGGGCGTTGGTGCTGCGGAAACTCCTCATGAAGCTCAAAAATTAGCAACTATTGCACTTCAAAAAGCCGGTAGTGCTCAATCAGGCGAAAGAAAAGAAATTTTAGCTATCGACAGTTTAGTCAGTGAAGAGGATAGTTTTGTCCAAGCGGCCCATATTGATATTAACAGTGTTACAGAAACTTTGACTGATATTGAATCAGCTTTCGATACCAGTTTTATGGTAAACAAGGCTCAACATTATTTGATGACTAAGTTAATCAAAAAAGGAGCTTTATTATTCTTCATTGGTGGAGATAACTTCATGTCTCCATGTAATGGTTTGTCTGAACAAGAAATAGAAGACATAATGGTTGAAATCGATGAAGAAATTGGAATTAAACTTAAAGCGGGCATTGGTAGAGGCAAAAATGCTGAAGATGCCGCTTATATGGCCGACATAGGTCTTGAAGAAATTCGTGCTCACAATAATGAAATGTGGACATGGGTCATTGAAAAAGAATACTGAGGGTGTTCATGCTTAAAGTAGTTGCGCCTATGGCTGGAATAACAAATGCTGATTTTTTAAATAAGGTTATTCCCTATGGTTTTAATGTAGCTACTTTGGGAGGATATAGTTTGGATGACCCCACAATAGATGCAAGCAAAAAAATCATTGAAAGGGGAAGGAAAGAATTTGATTTTCCTTTGGACATGATTTTTAGCCATATTGGCAATGAAGTTGCTTCTATTAAGAAAGTTCATCCTAATGTAAAGGTTTCAGCAAATGTTCGTGCAACAAATCCACAGCCAATAATTGAAGCGGGTAACATTAAAGATTTAGATATTGTCGAAATTAACTGTCATTGTCGCCAAGATGAAATTTTAGCAATTGGTTGTGGACAAAATATGTTGAACCGTCCGGATTTATCTGATTTTATTTCTCAAATTGTTGACAATGTTAAAAGTGAAGTGTCCGTTAAAATTAGAGCAAATGTTGAGGGCACCGATACTTTTGAAATTGCAGGTCTAATTGAAGATGCGGGCGCCGATTATTTGCATATTGATGCAATGAAAAAAGGAGTTTTTGATGCAGATTGGGAACTTTTAGAAAAAATCTGCAGCAATGTTGATATTAAAGTCATTGGAAACAATTCGGTAAATTCCGAAGATAACGTTAAAAAAATGCTTTCTACGGGAGTAGATGGATTTTCAATCGCTCGTTCAGTTATTTCAGGTAATTTAGATTTTAATATTAGTAATTATTAAATTTTTAAAACAATTGTTATTAGAAAGTATTATTAATGGTTTAAAATATAAATAAATTCAGATAGGTGATTTCATGGATTTTATAACACTTAAGAATATTACAAAAACTTTTGATGGTGTTGATGTTCTTAAAGATATTAATTTAAAGATTAGTGAAGGAGAGACTTTAGGTATTTTGGGACGTAGTGGAAGTGGAAAATCTGTTTTAATTAACATGCTAAGAGGTACATTGGATTATAAACCTGATGCTGGTCAAATTATCATGAATGTTGCTGTTTGTCCAGAATGTTTGGCTGTTGATTCTCCATCTCATGCTGGTGAAAAATGTAGTTGTGGAGCAACTTTGGAAGCTAAAGAAGTTGATTTCTTCAATGCTGAAAGAAAATTATTCGCAAGCATTAAAAGAAGAATTTCCATCATGTTGCAACGTAACTTTGCATTATACGATGAAGAGACTGTAATTGAGAACATTATGAGAGCAATGCCTGATGACAAATCATATGAAGAAGGCATTTATGAAGCTTTGGAATTATTAGAAATGGTTCAAATGAATCACAGGGTCACTCATATTGCTCGTGACTTGAGTGGTGGGGAAAAACAAAGAGTCGTACTTGCAAGACAATTGGCTAAAAGTCCAATGATGTTTTTAGCGGATGAGCCGACTGGTACTTTAGACCCACAAACTGCAGTAAAACTTCACAATACCTTAAAAGAAGGTGTTAAAGATGAAGGAATCACCATGTTAATTACTTCTCACTGGCCTGAAGTAATGATTGAACTTGCCGATAATGTAATTTGGTTAGAAGACGGCCAAATTAAAGAAGAGGGAGATCCTCAAAAAGTAGTTGATGAATTCATGGCCACTGTTCCTATCCCTAAAAAACCTGAAATTCCAGAATTCGGAGAACCTGAAATTGTTCTTGAAGATGTTAAAAAACATTATTATTCCATTGAACGTGGTGTGGTTAAAGCGGTCGATGGCGTAAACTTAACTATTAATAAGGAAGAAATCTTCGGTATTGTAGGTTTAAGTGGTTCCGGTAAGACTACCACCACTAGAATGTTGATAGGTTTGACCGAACCAAGTAGCGGAGACATTCAAATCAAGCTTGGTGACGAATGGATTGACATGACTAAAGTAGGTCCTCTCAATCGTGGACGTATCATGCCTTACATAGGATTATTGCATCAGGAATATTCATTATACCCACACAGAACAATACTCGGTAACTTAACCGATGCTATCAGTTTAAACTTGCCTGCGGAATTCGGTAAAATCAAAGCTATTCATGCATTAACTACTGTCGGGTTTACTGATGATGTCGCAACAACAATCCTTGATAAATATCCTGACCAATTAAGTGTAGGGGAAAAGCATAGGGTTGCTTTAGCACAGGTTTTAATTAAAGAGCCTAATATAATTCTTTTAGACGAACCAACAGGTACTATGGATCCTGTTACTCGTGTTATCGTAACTGATTCTATATTGAAAGCTCGTACAGAATTAGAACAAACATTCATCATCGTTTCTCACGATATGGACTTTGTTTTAGATGTTTGTGACAGGGCTGCTTTAATGAGGGGAGGAAAACTCCTTGACATTGGTACTCCTGAAGAGATTGTTGACAAATTAACTGTAGATGAAAAAGAAGACATGCTTAAAGATGGATAAATCTTCTTATTCATTTAATCTTTTTTTTATTGCTTTCCAATTTGGACAAAATTCGTCCATTAACTTTTTAAATTTTTTGCCGTGATTGAATTCTATTAGATGGCATAATTCATGTATCATCACATATTCAAGACAAATGGGATCTTTTTTTGCCAAGTTTATATTTAATGTAATTCTCCCGTCCTGTTTGCAATTTCCCCAGTTTTTCATTTTTCTAACCTTGACTTCTGCAGGTGTTTTTCCTACAATCTTTGAGCATTTTTCTAAAACTGAAGGTATTGTATTTTCAAGTTCTTTTCTATAAAAATTAGTCAATGTTTCCTCTCTTTTGGAGATAGTGCTTCTTTTTTGCACTGGAAGATATATGATGCTTTTATCATGGTCCACCAATGCCTTTTTTACCCTGTCGTTTTTAATTAATTGTAAGGTGTATTCCTTTCCCCATAGCTTGTGTGTTTCGCCGCTTTGATATTTTAAAGGAGCTTTGATTTCATTATTCTTTATGAGCTCCTGTTTTTTTAAAATCCATTCTTTGCGGGATTTGATAAAATCATAAATATCCTTATCGGATACAAATAATGGGGCGGATACCTTAACTTCGCCGAATGGAGGTAAAACCCGAAGATACATATTTTTAATATTTTTTCTTTCCAGGGTGATGGGAATATCTTCAACGATTATTTTTTCTTTCATGATATCTATTATAAACATAAGAAATTTTAAGTTTATATAATTTATAAAAAAGGTTATATATTCATTGTTTTAATAAATTATATTATTATTTTATCATTATTGATAATTATTTATTCAAGTAGAAATGAAAATTATTTTGGAGGTTTATCATGACTTGGGAAGATGCACCATCTCACATCTGTAGGGGAGGAGATATTAGGGGACTCGCTTTTTGCTGTCCTCCAGTCAAACCATGCCCAGTTTTGAATGCATTACAGGAAGTTAATTTAACTCCTCAAGAATTTATTAACATAAAACTTCAATTTGGAAAAGAAACTAGATTAGGTGAAGGGGCCGGGACCTGTTTCGGGTCACTTGTATGGTGTTGTAAACCATCCAAACCTTGCCCATTAAGAGACATGACTTTAAGGAATATGGGAATGAGTCATGATGAATATTTGGATTTGAAAAAGGAATTGTCAGAAAGGTTAGTTGGTGTTAAAAAACCTGATCCTGATGAAAAAGCAGAGGCATTGGCTGAAACATTCAATGTCACTAAACTTGAAGCAATGAATGTTTTAACTGAGTGCAATAATGATTTAAGAGCTGCTGTAAAAGTGTTACATGCAAGAACTCTTGAAAATTCTGATTAATATGGATTGGACTTCTCTTTATTTAAAAACTTCTGATTTAAACGTTTTCATTTTAGGTACTGGTGAAGTTGCAACTAGACGTGCAAACAAGTTTCTTGACCATGGAGCTAATGTAAAATTAGCCGGAAATTATTTGTCAAAAGATTTGGAATGTAAAGGGGCTGTTTTATGTTCCACTGATGGTGTTGATGAATTAGTTGAATGGTCTGATTTGGTTGTTGTTGCTAGCGGTGATGAAGAGTTGTCCGATTATGTTTGTGGAATCGCTAAGGATAAACTCGTTAACCGGGCAGATTTTCCACAAAAAGGGGATATTATTGTTCCAACAAGCTTTAATATTGGAGAAATTGAAATATCTATTTTTACTAATGGCAAAAGTCCATTAATGGCTCGTCAGCTTCGAAAAAAAATCCAATCAATAATCACTGAAGAAGATATTTTGGAAATTGAACTTCAGGCATATGCTAGAAGTGAACTAAAAAATGTGGTTGAAAATCAAAAAGAACGCAGGACATATCTTTATAAAATATTTGAGGATGAAAAGATTAATGAGTTAATCAAAAATGGCGAAATTGATGAGGCAAAGGATTATATTGATAATTTAATAAGGGGATTACTTTGATACTTAATTTGAGAGTTGACCATAAAATTGCTGATATCCAATCAATGGAAGTTATTTCCAAGGATATTGATGAGTTATTTTGGAAGTTACAGGAAAAATATTCAATCGGAGAATACATTGAGATTTCCACTTGTAATAGGAAAGAGTACTATATTAACAATGATGACATTTCCGAGGATGAGGAATTGCTGTCACACGAAAATCAGAGCATTATTATAGAATATGGTCAATCTGCTGTTATGCATCTGCTGCGTATGACTTCCGGTTTGGAATCCATGATTGTGGGTGAAGACCAAATTTTGGGCCAAGTTAAGGACGCCAAGCATAAGGCCGTTAAAGAGCATCATTGTGGTAAAGTTTTGGATGCTGTTTTTACAAAGGCAATTCATGTTGGTCAGGTTGTTAGAAATAAGACCAATATCAATAAGGGATCTGTTTCTATTGGTTCTGCAGCTATTGATTTGGCTGAAAAGCATATAGGTAATCTTGATGATAAATCAGTTTTGGTAATTGGTGCTGGAAAAATGGGTAAATTGGTTGCTAAAGCTCTTGCCGAAAAAGATTTAAATGCTATTTTTGTTGCAAATAGAACGTATTATGTTGCTGTTGACCTTGCAAAAGATTTGGGCGGTGAAGCAATTTTATTCAGTGATTTGGAAGAGTATCTAGCCACTGCTGATTTGGTTATCAGTGCAACAAGCGCACCTCACCACATCATTACTAAAAAACGTCTTTTAGGAATTGACATGGATTATGAAAACTTGATGGTGGTCGATATCGCAAATCCTCGTGACATTTCCGATGATGTTTGTGAATTGGGTGTTAAATCTTTCAATATTGATGATTTAAGAGAAATTGCTGAAATAAATACTAACCTTAGAAAGAAGGAATTTGGTGAAGCAGAAAATATCATCAATGAAGAGTTCATTTTACTTAAAGAATCCTTTAAACTAATGGAAGTTGATGAACTACTTGGTAATTTAAGAGCATCTATGGAAGATATAAGACAACGTGAAACTCAAAAAGCTAGTGTTAAGTTGGCTGATGTAGATGGCAGTGTAAAAATATTGGATAATTTAACAAATTCTATAGTAAATAAGATATTTTACGATATTTCTAAAAAAGTAAAACAAGCTGCAAAAGAAGAAAATGAGGAAATACTTGCAGCATGCGAGTATATTTTTGATAATAATTAAAAGAATGTTTTGTTTATTCAAACATTCCTTTAACATCTTTATTTTTAATTTTACTTGATTTTATAGCATAATCAATATTTTCCATGCTGATTATGTCTTCATCATTGGCAATTGCATTGTGAAGGGCAGTTTTAAGAATTTTTTCTTTTAAGTCCCTTCCGGATAAACCTTTGGTAAGCTTAACAATTCTTGTCAAATCCAATTCATAATCCAAAGGCATTGTTTCAAGATTATTTTTTATTATCGCTAATCTTTCTTCATCATTAGGCAATTTGAATTCTATTTCTTCTTCAAATCTGCTTCTTACAGCATAATCAATGAAATTTGGATTATTTGTTGCTCCAATTGTTATTACGGATTCATTTTCAATAATTCCATCCATTTCAGTCAAAAGTGAGTTTACTATTTCAGAAACGTCCCCTCTTAATGATTGAAATGATCGATGGAGTGCAACGGCATCAAGTTCATCTATGAAAATTATTGATGGTGAATTTTCACTAGCTTTTTTGAACAAGTCATGAATTTTAGATGCACCATCTCCGACATGGTCTCCAATCAAGGATGTTGCTTTAATCAGGTATAACGGAACTTCAAGCTCATTGGCAAGTGCTTTGACAAGCATGGTTTTGCCGGTACCTGGAAGTCCGTAAAACAAAATATTTTTTGGAGCCCATGGTCCGAATTTTTCGGGATCTTCCAAATATTTTGTTATTACTTTAACTTTATTTTTGGCATTATCTTGTCCGACAATATCTGAAAGGAGTATATTTGATTTAATTCTTGTTTCATTGCTTTTTTGTTTCAATTCATCAGTGATAAACTTGATTTTTGTATTTTCAGATATTATTGAGTTATTTGGTTTTGCTTTTATTATTTCAAAACCATAATCAGGTATGATTTTCTGGTCAAATAAATGTGAGTTTTCACGGACAACCAATCCAAGCCATTGTTCACGGGCATATTCTTCGAACAGTTCTTTGTTGGTAATTTCAATGTTTTCATCCATTAAATTAAACTCAAACGGATAACCAACGGGCTTTAAAACAACACATTCCGCATATTCTTTACTTTCAGTTTCTTTAATGGACTGTTTTTGGTTAGTTGTTTTGATTTCTGTTAATTTATTATCACTTTTCAATCACTCACCTCCGATATTTTGTTACAAACTAACATTAGTTTTAATTATTTAAATACTTGTTGAAATATAATTATTTTAAGGGGTTCCATTATGAGTTTTAGAACAAGAAGGGTATTGTTTATAACGCCATTTTACATGTTATTCGAATTCTATTTGTTAAAATACATATTTTTATTATTTGGTGGGTTAAATGATACTTATCTGCTTATTCTTACAGTTTTAATTGGTTTATTGCATTGTGGTCCGATGTTTTTTGAAACAAAAAAATCAACATCCCTTGGCAGATTTCTATCTACGGTTAATGGTGTGTGGATGTGGGCATCTGTGATGTTTTTTATTGATATTGTAATTATTTATGTGATTGGTTTGTTTGTGGAATTACCTTTGGAAATAATTGTGCTGATGCTGGCTATTGTGCCCCTTTTAGGGATTTATAATTTTCATAACGCTCATAAATTAATAGTTAATGAGAAAACAATAAATATAGAGAATCTCTCTCAGGATATAAATATTGTACATCTGTCAGATGTTCATTTTGGTTCTGTCCGCCATAAGGAAATTATTTTTAAAATTGCAGATAAGTTAAAGGAACTTGAAGGCAGTTGTGATTTGGCCATTATCTCAGGAGATTTGGCAGACGGGTCATGTGTTGTTAATGAGGATGACTTTAGTTGTTTTAAAGAGGTGGGCATGCCTATAGTGTTTACGCCGGGAAACCATGATTTCTATATTGGGATTGATAATGTTATAAATGCATGTAAAAATGCGGGAATAATTGTTCTAGATAATGAGCAGATGGAATTCAAGAATTTGGGCATTTTTGGCTTAACTTATAATATAAGGGATAAAAACATGCCGAATATGGACCATGTAGTTTTAAATCCTGATTTAACCAATATTATAATTTACCATGTCCCATATTTCTGGGAGGAATTTTCAGCATTGGGTTTTGATATTCAATTGTCAGGACATACCCATGGAGGGCAGTTTTATCCGGTTGTTAATTTTTCAAATTTATTGTTCAAGTATAATATGGGACTTTTTAGAAATGATTTGGGCAGATACCTGCATGTTACAACTGGTGTAGGTTCAATGGACACTCCAATGAGATGGGGAACCGATTCTGAATTGGTGATTTTAAGATTAAGAAAATCATAGGATTTATAAAACTTAATGTTTAAAATAAGTATCATGGGTATTAATGATGATCACAACCATTTCTGTATTTATTGCGGGGAAAAATTAGAGCCGGGACAACATTTTTGCATTTCATGCGGCAGGGAAATTTATCATGATGAACCTGTTGTTAAGGTCATTCCATCTAAATATGCTGATAAAATCGATGAAATAGAACATGAATATGATCTTAAACAAAAAAGAGCAATGGAATTATTGAATAAGCTATTTGATTCTAATCATTTGGCTTATGATAAGTTTGCATCATCAATTAATAGGTCTAATCAATTATTCAACAATCAATTACAAGTTACGAAAAAGATAATTGAAGTAGATGATGATTCTAATGAATTGGTTGAAAAGGAGATTGAAAGTAAAATCAAAACATTAGAAACATTCATTGATAAGATGGATGATTTGATCAATGAACTTGTAATTCAGCTGAGCTCAAATGAAAAGGACAATGATGACATAAACAACTTTTTCGATGAGATGGATGATTTAATCAATTCGGTCAAGGACTATTAATTATTTTTTAAATAATTTGTTTTTGAAGTTTGCGTATTTAATCCATATCTTATAGGCTTTTGTTGATTTGAAGTGTTTATTTTGCTTATCGAGTTTCTTTTTTTGCCTTTTCAGTTTTTTGTTCTGTTTTTTCAGTTTTTCCACTTCATCTTGAAGAGCTAATTTTTCATCATAAAATGAATTCAGCTTGTCCAATGAGAAATCTTCAACCAGTTCCTTATTTGCATAAATAACTAAAATTTGCTCTCTCATTGTATAATTGCCTGCAGGATAAAACATAGGGTCAATCTCTTTGAAGTAAATTAATTTTTTGCTGCCGATATTTAATGGAAATGAGTCATATTGAAATGAAAAGCAGTGTTCTCTCCATAAAGGCCATTCCCTGAATGGCACTGTAATAATGAAATATTTGCAATTTGGAGATAGATTTTCAACGATTTCAAACGGATTTTCAAAATGTTCCAGTGTATGGGATGTAAGTATGATGTCAAATTTTTCATCACAGTCATAAATGTTTCCTTTGAAGTAGGTTAGATTTTCATCCTTGTACTGCGCATTAGCTTCATCAATCGCAGTTTGTGAAAAATCCATTCCGTATACTTCTGATTTGGGGAAAACTTTGTGCAATTCATTTGCACCTTCTCCCATTCCGCAGCCCATGTCACATATTGAATAGTTGTTTTCTTTAATCAAATCGTTCATCCAATCCGGCAGATAGTCAATCAATGCTTCATAATGTATTAAAGTTTGTTCTCTTCCTTTGACTTCTTTCCAATCGGTTTTAAATCGGGTTTCCCAATATGATTCACTATTCAAATCCATTCAAACACTTCCATTATAACATGCTTTCATAAATTTCTTTCATCTTCAAGGAGTCTTTGTCTCTGAGAGGAGTTTCGCAAATGATATTGGCGTTCCAACCATTATCTATTAGGTTGGCCAGTAAATCTTTAATGTTTGGTCCATATTCATCGCTTTCCTCCAAAATATGATGTTTTACCTCACCGCCCATTCCGTATTCTATTGTTGTAAAGTGGCAGTGCAGGATATCAATGTCCAGGTTATCTTCAATGGTTGAAAAAATACAATTGTAATCCTCTTTTTTGGTTAAGAAACCTCTTCCTCTTGCATGAACATGTGCAAAATCGATTGTAGGTTCGAAATGATCAAAACTGGCACAGAGTTCAACCACTTCGCCAACATTTCCAAGTTGTGTTCGCTTACCGGTGGTTTCAGGAGCAAAGGTGAACTCTTCAATCCCTTCAGCTTCAAGCTCTTCAAATAAACGGTTAACAGTATTTTTAGATATTTCCATAGCTTTTTCAGGTTTTCTATTCATATAAGCTCCGGGGTG
The DNA here is from genome assembly GCA_030539795.1 of Methanobrevibacter sp. Lineage (GTDB taxonomy): Archaea > Methanobacteriota > Methanobacteria > Methanobacteriales > Methanobacteriaceae > Methanocatella. The sequence goes on along the minus strand of JAUNXN010000045.1, from coordinate 431 downwards.
GAAAACTAGTCTGTAAGCGCCCATCCATTCGCCCGCACGGGCGGCGGCTATCAAATGTCCGATGCTTTTATCAAGTTTCTCTTCTTCTTTTGCGCATAAATTAATGTAATATGGTGCATGCATAGAAACTAGAATGTCATGCTTTTGAGATTCCTCTTTTAGGGTAGTTGCAGCTTTTTCACCAATTCTCACTCCATATGGAGACTGATATTCATAGGAATCAAGCCCTTCATCCTGAATATATTTTGGAGCTTTATATGCTGCCCCTTTATAATCAACCGGACTTCCAGCAGGTCCAAAAAGTACTTTATGTTTCATTTAAATCGTTAAAAAAATAGTAAAAAAGAGGGAATTTAGAAGATTCCCATAGCTTTGTTAGTTTTTGCAATTGATTTTTCGTTGTCACTTTCCATTTCTAAAAGTGCACGAAT
>JAUNXN010000154.1 GCA_030539795.1 Methanobrevibacter sp. | reverse complement strand
AATTATGCTTCCCGTCTAATTTAATATCCAAAATTGGATTGATTAGAGATGTATTTAAAATACATCTATTATATATTTATAAAATAATCCTTTATAAAGATTACTTAAAAAAATAAGAAAAGCTAATTATTTAGTAATACCCTAAATAATTATGCATATTTAGTCATTATAGGAACAACTTGTTTTTTACGTGATACAACACCTACAAGTAAAACAGTATTATCCTCTAATTCTACATCATAGGCCTTTTCAACGAGACTTGACTCTTTTCCAAGTACAATTACCTGAGAATTGCTGTTTACAATATCTGTTATCAAGAGCATGAATAAATCCAAATCTTCATCATCGATTATTGATTCCATTCCAGCTTCCAAATCCTCTTTCATTTCCATGACTTCATCAATATCCGCAGTATTGACTTGGTTTACAATTGACTTTACATCCTTAAAGTCAATTTGCTTTGCATCAAGGGACAAGATTTCATCGATTGAAAAATCACTTAAGTCGGTTCCTGCCTTAAGCATTTCCAAACCATACTCTTCATAATCGATTTCTGCAATTTTTGCAAGTTTTTCCACTGCAATCTTGTCGTCTTCAGTTGTTGTTGGAGACTTTAAAAGCAGAGTGTCTGAAATAATGGCAGACAACATTAATGTTGCAATCTCTTTAGTAATTTCCACACCATTCTCTTCATATAATTTGCATAAGATAGTTTCGGTACATCCTACAGGTTCAAATCTTAAATATAATGGATATGAAGTTTCTAAAGCAAGCTTGTGGTGGTCTACAACTTTTAATATTTTTGCGTTTTCTAAGTTATCAACAGATTCAGCCGGAGAGTTGTGATCGACTAAAATAACATTAGCACCATCTTCAACACTTTCAAGAAGTACAGGAGCTTCCATATCCAAATAACTTAAAATGAATTCAGTTTCTTTATTTAAACCGCCTAATCTGTAAGCTTTAGCATCAGCATTTCCTAATTCTCTTTCCAGATTTGCCATTACTAAACTGGAAGTAATTGAATCACTATCTGGATTTTTATGTCCAAAAACATAAGTTTTAACCATATTATCGTTTTCCTCAAAATTAATAAGATAAATATTATATCAATTAATGATTTGATTTTCATCTATTATATAGATTTAAAAAAAATAGTAAAATAAAAAAAAGTATTTAGTAATGACTTTGTGGAGTCATTCCTAAATGATGGTCTTCGCTTTTTTTACCAGGAATTCCATAAGCATCAGCTCTGCATTGAGTGCATGCCCTGAATACTGGAATAATTTCTTCAACTTCTTCCCTGACCTTTTCCATCATGGAACAGTCCGGCCTTTCAAGGTCTTTCATTTTTCCTAATGGAATCAAAGGCAGAACATTCATCAAAGCCGCACCGCGCTTTTCAACTTCACGGGCAATATCAACAATATGTTCATCATTCACTCCAGGAATTAAAACTGAATTGACTTTAACCACCAAACCGTTAGCGGCTGCTTTTTCAACACCATCTAATTGATTTTTGATTAAGATTTCTACAGCTTCACGACCTTTGTAGACTTTTCCTTCGTATTTAATGAAAGAATAAATATTTTCTGCAATTGCAGGATCTACTGCATTGATTGTAACAGTAACGGAGTTTACTCCAAGTTCTGCAAGTTTATCTGCATATTTTGGAAGTAAAAGTCCATTTGTACTCATACATTTAATTAAATCAGGTTGTTCAACAGCTAATTTTTCGAAAAATTCAAATGTTTCTTCATTAGCAAGTGAATCCCCCGGTCCTGCAACTCCCACAACAGAAATTGGACCGTCTGCTGTAACATCATTAATGTGAGTTATTGCATCATCAGGTTTCATTATACAGCTTGTTACACCCGGCCTGTCCTCTTCATTGTTAATATCTCTTGTACAGAAGTTACAAAAGATATTACATTTTGGTGCAACTGGTACGTGTGCTCTTCCGACTTTGTCATGCATTTTTTCATTAAAACATGGATGTGCTCTTGTAATATGTGCAAATCTAGAACCTTTATGTTCATTCATAATACCACTACTCCCTAAATATAACTCCTGTTATTTTGTATTGATACGAACAAATATATAAACCTTTCTACTTGCCATTATTTAATTCGTCAATATATTCATGAGCTTTTTCAATCCATGCATCTTTAATTAACTCATCAGTAGCTACAACAGTTACAATGTCCTCAGTAGATAAATCTTTAATGATTTTAAAGCCTTCAGGCAATATTCTAAAGATTGCATCGTAAACACGCCTTTGTAAATTAGAATGAGGGTCATCAACGACTTCAGATTTTAAAGAAGTGTAATCCCCTTTAATTTCAAGCTGATACCTGTTCGGTTGATAAATCTCATCTCTTGAAAATTGTCTCCACAATAGCTTTAATATGTTCGGAAGGTAATTTTCATTATCTATCAAAATTGTGGTTACGTCGTTTGTCTTATTATAACTTAAATTGGCTACGTCTTCAAAGAGAATAGCATTGGAAGTTTTTCTCATTTTAATAGCTAAAACAAATACAGGGTCATCCGGATTGACATAAGCTTTCAAATCATCGACAGCAGATCCCAAAACCAAATCCTGGAAAATCTGTTTAATGATGATTTCATAAACTTCTGCACCTCTCTCATCATAGCATTCAACTAACATTAAATCAACCCTTTTGATTATATCTATTTATCATCATGTCTGTGTCCCATACCTGATACTAAAAGAGCGGCTCCTACAGCACCGATATGTTGGGAATATTCAGGAACAATAACTTCAATTCCACCTAAAGTTTCACTTACTGCTTCAACAAGACCGGAAAT
>JAUNXN010000153.1:1589-2865 GCA_030539795.1 Methanobrevibacter sp. | reverse complement strand
AGTGATATATGGAAAAATATCTCACAATGATTGGTGCGATTCTAATTGTTGGACCAAAATGCTGTGGCAAGACAACAACTGTCGAACAGCATGCCAAAAGTGTATTGAAACTTCAAGACAAAGAGAATTATAATGCGGATATGATGTGGCAGACATAGAGCCTTCCATATTATTGAAGGGAGATAAACCACGATTAATCGATGAATGGCAGGTAGCTCTTGTATTGTGGGATTCCATTAGAACAAGGGTGGATGAAAGCGAAGTATACTGACCATATATTTTAACAGGTTCAACAGTGGTTGATGAAGACAGCATTATGCATTCGGGAACAGGAAGAATCCCTAGAATGCTGATGAAGACTATGAGTTTGTATGAAAGCGGTGAATCAAATGGGCAGATTTCAATCATGGAATTGTTTGACAATCCCGACATTAACATTAATGACTGTGAATCCTCTTTAAGAATTGATGATTTGATATTTGCTGCCTGCCGGCTGATTTCATGTAAGTAGAATATGTTTTCCAAGTTTGAATCTTAAAGCTATCAATCAATAACTTTATTATAATATAAACACAAGATATTATTAATTCTAATTTTTATCGGTGATAAAATGGGAGACAATTACGAACCGTATGAATGGCAGGTGGGAGACCCTGCAGACTGGGGAGACAGCGTAGGCGTTCCCGACATCCCATATATGGGATACATCGACGGCGACGATGAGGACGGCGATGACTGGGAACCTCCAAGAAATTCCCGAAGCGCATATGTGCAGGAGCTTGTCGACAGAGCCTTGAACCTGAAAGACCAGCGCAGGCACTGGGAGGCCGTTGCAGTCATCAACATGGCGATTGAGGAAAGCCCCAATGACTTTAACCTCTACAACATAAGGGCAATCATCTGGGAGGACAAGGGCGAATTCGAACACGCATTAAAAGATTACAACAGGTCCCTTGCCATGTTCAACTCACAGGTCGTCAAAAACAACAAGGCACGTCTGCTTTGGATGATGTCGAATGACGAGAAGTTCTACACCAAAAATTACACCAAGGCTCTCGAATACATCAATGAGGCATTGAAGCTCACCGCCGATGAGGATGACCGGAAAAAATTTCTCAGGTCAAAGGGTGAAATCCTTGACTTGATGGAAAAGTGGAAGGAAGCCTACATCTGCTATCTCTTGGCGGCCGATCTATACGACAAGGTGGAAAGGGTAGAAGAACAGACCAAAATCCTAAAAAACACCACCGACACCCTAATCTGCATTGCAGGAACC
>JAUNXN010000153.1:0-1489 GCA_030539795.1 Methanobrevibacter sp. | reverse complement strand
TACATTGACAGATATGTCATAGCAAAGCTGATATGAGGTGAGATGATGGAATGTCCATACTGCGGAGAGGAATTTGAATTTGAATACGAACCCGACAGATGCCCGCACTGCAATGCCCAACTGGAGGATGAGGACATCACACGGGACTGTCCATTCTGCGGCGCCGAACTGAACTGGGAAGAGAAGTTTTATGACTGCCCGTTCTGCGGCTCCGATACCGGAGAGGCGGTTATATATTGCGAGTACTGCGATTCCTATATCGACTGGGACGACTCGGAGTGGGAATGTGAAGACTGCTCAAACGAGGGGGAAGATGAGATTATTGTAGAAATCGTTGAGGAAAGGGAAAGCTGCAGGTGTCCCGAATGCGGAGCGGAAATGGCCGATGACGGATACTGTGACGTATGCGGATGGCCGAACAACCAGGGTTGGATCGGCGAAAACTACTGATTTTAGGGTTTGATTCAACCCTATATTTTTTTTGCTTTTACTACATAAAATTGTTTTTAAAGTAAAATATTGATTTTATCACGTTGTTTTCAATATTAACTCATTTTAAAAGGTTAAATTTATATTTAAGGAAATCTAATATATTAGTGTACTTTTTCCTTACGGAAAATTTAGATTTTATATGAATTCAGGACTTTAAAAGGTGATTGTTTGCCTACCCGATTGGAGCTATTCAAAAAACGAATGGAAAATGCTGAAAAATTGTATACCCGTGAAATTTCAAATTTTGCTGAAAAATTCGATGCTTTAGGAGAAATGACCTTAAAAGAGATACCGGATATTGATACTCAGGAATATGTGTATTGCTTTGAAAAGGTTAATGGTACACCACAGGATGAATTAGACAACATTCTTTTAGAAATATGTGACCATATGGATGAATTTTCAAAAGTTAATAATATTGAAAATTTTAACAGGGCCGTAATTATTTGGTTATGAGGAGCAGATAATATGGATATTACAAAATACCCTCAATTTCAGTTATATCTGTTCACTTTAAATCTTTTAAGGTTAAAAAGCCTGCTGATACCAAAGGATTGTGATGATAGATGCATTAATTCAACCATAATTAATAGAGCATATTTCAGTTCATATTTGTTTTGTGTATTGTGGCTTGAATATGTTAAAAATTTCAGACCTATGCCTTTAAATGGATTTAAATCAAAAGAAGAAAGAATTAGTGAACATGTTCAGGTTAGAAATGCTTTAAAAGATTTTGGCAAAAAAAACAATAGGATATAAATTATCAAAATTATCGGAACTTAGAAAAAAAGCTGATTATGATCCATATGTTGATTTAACACCAAATGACGTATCCGATGCCGTAAACCATATGGAACAAATCTTCAACCGTCTAAAATTCGAGTAAACTATTTTTTTTTAAATCACAATTATTTTCAAGCTGACATCAAAATTGACTTTCAATATTACTTTTCAAATGCTCTTGCAAAAATTGTATTTATAAACCAATATCATATAT
>JAUNXN010000003.1 GCA_030539795.1 Methanobrevibacter sp. | reverse complement strand
TTTTTTCAACAGGTATGGGTGGTTATACTGAATCTTTAACTGATCCGTCTTTTAAAGGAGAGATTTTAATGTCCACTTACCCATTGGAAGGAAATCATGGTGTAAGTGAGGATTGGTATCAATCTGATAATATTCAGGTTGAAGGTTTTGTTTGTCGTGAGGTTTGTCGCGAAGTTTCTAATTTCGGACCTCAAAAAACTTTAGATGAATTTTTAAAGGAATTTGAAACTCCTGGAATTTGCGGAATCGACACCCGTGATTTAACACTAAAAATTCGTGAAAGAGGTTCACTTAAAGCAGCAATAACAACTGAAGATATTCCCGATGATGAATTGCTTGATATGGCTCGCTCACAACCAAGTATTGAAGATAGGGATGTAGTGCCATTAGTATCTACTAAAGAAATTAAAATATTTAACGAAGATGCGGATAAAAGGGTTGCTTTAATTGACTGTGGTGTTAAAAAGAATATTATTAACTCATTTTTAGAAAGGGATATTGGTGTTATTTTATTCCCTTATGATACTGATTATAAAACTGTTTTAGATTATTCTCCAAGCGGATTGATGATTACATCAGGCCCGGGTAACCCTGATAGGGTATCTGAAACAATTGAAACAATGAAAAAGTTATCAAACAGATTGCCGATTTTCGGTATTTGTATGGGACAGCAATTAATTGCAAAATCCTTCGGAGCAAGATCATATAAAATGAAATTTGGACACAGAGGTGAAAATCAACCAGTTAAAGATTTGGCGACTGGAAAAGTATTTATCACATCACAAAACCACGGATTTACCATTGATAAAGAATCATTAAAAGAAACTGATTTAGTTTTAACCCAAATTAACTTAAACGATGGAACTCCAGAAGGAATTTCACATAAGGAATTGCCTTTGCATTGTATACAGTACCACCCTGAAGCGGGCCCTGGTCCAAACGATACAAGAAGCATTTTTGACGAATTCAATCAAATGATGGATGATTATTAAAAAATTTAATGAGGATTACATATGCCAGTTGATAAAGATATTAAAAAAGTATTAATTATTGGTTCTGGGCCTATTCAAATCGGACAGGCTGCCGAGTTCGATTATTCAGGTTCACAAGCATGTAAATCACTAAGAGAAGAAGGTATTGAAACAGTACTCGTTAACAGTAATCCAGCTACAATACAAACTGACCTTGGAATGGCAGATACTGTTTATACCGAACCATTAACTCCGGAAGTTGTTGCAAAAATCATAGAAGAAGAAGATATAGATGCTATTTTACCAACCATGGGTGGACAAACCGGATTAAACATTGCAACAGGTCTTGGAGACTTAGGATTATTAGAAGGAATTAAGGTTATAGGTTCCGATGTTCAAACAATCAAAGACGTGGAAGACCGTGATTTATTCGCCAACCTTATGGAAGAAATCGGCGAGGAAATTCCAAAATGTCATGCTGTTGAAAGTGTAGAGGATGCTCTTAAAGCGGTAGAGGACATCGGTTATCCGGTAATTGTAAGGCCGGCTTTCACATTAGGTGGAACCGGTGGTGGAATCGCCCACAATGAAGAAGAATTAATTGAAATTGCAAACCATGGTTTGGATATGAGTTTCATTAACCAAGTTCTCATTGACGAATCAGTTCTTGGATGGAAAGAAATCGAATTCGAAGTAATGAGGGATAAGGAAGACACTTGTATCATCGTATGTACCATGGAAAACATTGACCCTATGGGTATTCACACTGGAGACAGTGTTGTTGTCGCTCCTATTCAATGTTTATGTGACGAAACCATTCAAAAGATGAGAGATGCTTCCATTAAGATTATCAGGGCATTAGGTATTCGCGGTGGATGTAACATTCAATTTGCGCTTAACCCTGAAACTGACGAATACAAAGTCATTGAAGTAAACCCTCGTGTATCAAGAAGTAGTGCACTCGCATCCAAGGCAACAGGTTATCCAATTGCTAAAATTTCCTCAAAAGTTGCTTTAGGCTTGACTTTAGATGAAATCAAAAACGATATTACTAAAGAAACTCCTGCTTCCTTTGAACCGGCTATTGACTATGTGGTTATCAAAATCCCAAGATGGCCGTTTGACAAATTCAAAGGCGTTAGCCGCCAAGTCGGTGTTCAAATGAAGGCAACCGGTGAAGTGATGGCTATCGGAAGAACATTTGAGGAAGCTTTCCAAAAAGCACTAAGGTCACTTGATATGGGATTCGATGGGTTTGAATATGTCGAATGGACTAAAGAAGATTTGGCAAAACCTACAGATATTATTTACTTCCAAATCTACTCCGCTCTTAAAGATGGAATGGATGTTGATGAGATAAGAGAACTTACAAAAATCGATAATTTCTTCTTATATAAAATCAGAAACATCGTTGAATTTGAAAATGACGTCACTGCTGAAAAGCTCAATGATGAGTTCTATTTAAGAAAAGCAAAACAATTAGGATTTTCCAATAAGAGGTTAGCAGATTTATCCGGTCAAACTGAAGAATATATCAGAAACTTGCTTTCCAGATACAACATCAAGCAATCCTATAAGATGGTGGATACCTGTGCTGCAGAGTTTGAAGCGAAAACTCCTTATTACTACAGCAGTTATGATGAAGGTAATGAATTGACATCCACAACAAGGAAAAAGGTTGTAATCCTTGGTGCAGGACCAATTAGAATTGGTCAGGGTATTGAATTCGATTACTGTTGTGTACACTCTTCTTTAGCTTTAAAAGAAGAAGGAATTGAAACAATTTTAATCAACAACAACCCTGAGACCGTAAGTACCGATTATGACATTTCAGATAAACTGTTCTTTGAACCGATTACTTTTGAAGATGTGATGGGAGTAATTGATCAGGAAAAACCTGATGGCGTAATTGTACAATTCGGTGGTCAAACCTCAATCAACTTGGCAGTTCCTCTCGCAAATGCAGGCGTCAAAATCTTAGGAACTCCATATGACAGTATTGACAGAGTGGAAGACAGAGAATTGTTCGCAGAACTTTTAGAAAAATTACACATTCATCAAGCACCATATGGAACAGCAAATTCATTTGAAGAAGCTAAAGAAATTGCTGAAAAAATTACCTTCCCAGTTCTTGTACGTCCATCATACGTTATTGGTGGAAGAGCTATGGAAATTGTTTATGATAATGCCGAGCTTGAAGAATATATGAAGGAAGCTGTTAAAGTATCCCCTGAACATCCTATTTTAGTGGACAAATTCCTTGAAGACGCTATTGAGCTTGATGTGGACATTTTATGTGATGGTGAAGACGTATTCATAGCAGGAATTATGGAACACATTGAAGAAGCTGGTGTTCACTCCGGAGATTCTGCATGTGTAATACCTCCTCAGACCATTCCGGAACATATTCTGGACACTATTCGTGAAAACTCCACTAAATTGGCATTGGAATTGGATGTTAAAGGATTAATGAATATCCAATATGCAGTAAAACTTGATGAAGAGATGGTTTATATCATTGAAGCGAACCCTCGTGCAAGTAGGACTGTTCCATTTGTAAGTAAAGCTATTGGTGTGCCATTGGCTAAAGTTGCAACCTGGATTATGCAAGGTGCTAAATTGAAAGACTTCGGTTTAACCAAAGAAATTAAAATAGATCATGTTGCTGTAAAAGAATCCGTATTCCCATTCTTGAAACTTCCGGAATCAGATACTGTTTTAGGTCCAGAAATGAAATCTACTGGAGAAAGTATTGGTATTGATGAAAGTTATGGAATGGCATTTTACAAATCACAGCTTTCAGCAGGTATGGAATTGCCTAAAGAAGGTAAAATCTTCATTAGTGTTAAAGAAACTGATAAGAAAAAAATCAGACCTATTGCTGAAAAGGCTGCTAATTTAGGATTTGACATCGTAGCTACCGACGGTACTGCAGATGCTACAGGCCTCGATTCAGTTGAAAAAATCCTAAAGGTATCTCAAGGTTCACCTAACATTAGAGAGGCTATCCTTAACAACGAGATTGATTTGATTATTAACACTTCTGAAGGTAAGCAATCTGCAAAAGATGGTTATATCATTAGGCGTCTAGCTATTGAACTTGGTATTCCTTATGTTACCACATTAGCTGGTGCAAGAGCAGTTTTAAATGCTATTCAGGCTGTTCAAAATAATGAAATCAATGTAAAATCTTTAAATGAATATGTAGATGGAGAATGATTTTTCTCTATCCTTTTTTTAATTTTTGTATAGATAATCTTTAATATTGATACCGCAGGAAGGACATTCTTCCGCACCGATTTTTAACCTGCTTTTACATTTAGGACAGAAGTTCAATTGCACTTTATACTCAACTGTTGGATCAATAATGATATTAACTTCGATTCTTTCGGTGATATTTGTTTTAAGTACATTTTTGTCCCAATTACTGTTCATCAGCAATTTTTTATAGTAAAACGCTTCGGTCATGGTGTCATAGGCGCCAATAATCTCTTCGCCTTTTTGAATATAGAATTTACGAATCTTGTGGTCAAAGAGAATTTCACCTTCCCTTTCTGTTTTGTTGAATTTGGTCCCTTTGATTCTTCCTTTAGGCCTTTTTTCAGGAAATGGCGGCAATTCCATATTCTCATACTTGTTTTCCAAATCACATTCAACAAGCAGGTCATAATCAAAATTACAAAAAAATAGCGCATCCCTTTCATATAATGCATCAGATAACTTTCTGAACTCCCCATAATCTTTATTGTTATATTTAACTCTATATACATCACCAGTTTTTACAATGTTCCTGTAGAAGTATCTTATTTCTTGAGAGTTAATAGCAATCACCTTGATGGTTTAAAAGGAAATGATATCAAAATCATGATTATACTTTATTATTAAGCTTTTTTAATTTTTATATTTTTTTAAACAAAAAATTTTATTAATAAAAAAAATTAGATTTTTCTTTAATGTTCACTATTGCTAATGGAATCATTTTAAAAGGCGAGAATTTAGTTCCTAATCGGGAAAATATCGTTGTCGATGAAGGTAAAATCATTGAAATCGCAAAAGATGCTCGTGAAGGTAAAATCATTGATGTTGATGGAGCTGTTGTTTGCCCGTCTTTTATTAATGGCCATATTCATATTGGCGACTCCATCATTAAGGATGAAGGATACGGTTTGTCTTTAAGTGAAATGGTCAAACCTCCGAATGGCGTTAAGCATGTTGCTTTAGCTAATGCTAGCGATGATGAATTGGTTGAAGCCGTGAGGTGTTCAATGTGGGATATGGTGAATAGTGGAACAACTCATTTTATTGATTACAGGGAAGGCGGAGTCAAAGGAGTTAAGCTATTAAAAGAAGCTTCAAAAGACATTCCAATAAAACCAATAATCTTAGGCCGTGATGATAGTTTTTATGGGGAAGATCCTGATTTGACTAAAGTAAAAATTGCTATACGCAAACTTCTTAAAATTGCTGATGGAATAGCTCCAAGCGGATTTGGTGAAATTACAATGGATGTTGCCGAAATAATTTCCGAGGAATGCGAAAAGGCAGGAAAGATTTCATCGATTCATGTTGCCGAATCTGAATCCAATCAAATAGAATCGTTAAATAAATACGGTTTAAGTGAAATCGAAAAGGGTGTCAAAGCTAATTTTTCCCAGTTGGTTCATCTCACAAATCCCAAAAATGATGATTTGGATTTTGTCTCAAAAACTGCTGCAAATGTAGTGGTATGTCCAAGAGCTAATGCAACCTTGAATGTTGGTGTCGCTCCTTTAAATGATATGGTTAATTTAGGCTTAAAACCGCTGCTTGGAACTGATAATGTAATGCTCAATTCTCCGAATATGCTTCGTGAATTGGAGTTTACCTCAAAAGTCATGTCTGTTTATCATAGGGATTATCTTGATGCCGTTGAGATTTTAAAGATGGCAACCACCAATATTTGCGGATTTAAAATTAATGATGTCATTCAAAAGTCTGTGATAATGGAAGATAATTTTGCCGAATTCAATATTTTCAATTCTTTTTCTAAAAATCCTTATTTAAATATAATAAATAGGGTGGAAACGAAAAATATATTATATACTATTAATAAAAAATTTAATGTATAATATCATAGATATAAATCTATATATTATGGGAGTTGTTAATGATGTATAAGAAAATATTAGTTCCTACAGACGGTTCTGAATTTGCAAAAAAAGCTGAAAAACATGCTTTGTTTTTATCTAAAGTCAGTGGGGCTGAAATTGTGGCCGTAAGTGTCACAGAGAATAATTTTGTTAATGGACTTCCATTAGATGATGAAGTATATCAATTAAATCAAATTCTAAAAGAAAGATCTGAAGAAAATCTTAAGGAATTCGATGAGCTAAACGATAATAATGATTTAAAGATTACTCATATAATAAGGGAAGGTTCACCTGCTAAAGTTATTTTAGAAGTGGCCAAGGATGAAAATGTTGATTTGATAGTAATGGGTAGTTCTGGTAAATCCGGTTTCGATAGATTTATAATGGGCAGTGTTGCGGATAAAGTTGTTAATTCAGCTAAATGTGCAGTGCTCGTTATTCATTAAGATTACCATTTATTATTGTATTTTGTAAAAAGGTGTTTTTATGTTAGTTAAAAGAACAATGTCTAAAAATGTTGTTAGTGTTTCTGTACCTGGAAACAGAGATAAAGTTTTAGACTTAATGAGAAAAGAAAAAAAAGCAGTATTGCCAGTAGTTAAAGAAGATACTGATATTTTAGTAGGACTAGTAACTCGTTCTGATTTAATTAATAATCCTGATGAAGAACAAATTGCAATGTTAATGACCAGAGATTTGATTACAGTAAATCCTGGCGATGATGTAGTTGTTGCTGCTCAAAAAATGATTGAAAATGATGTTAGAAGAGTTCCAGTTGTCAATGATGATGGTGAATTGGTTGGAATTATAACATCTTTTGATTTAGTATCTAAAGCTTTAACTAAAATTGAAGTTAATGATGTAGTTGAAAATTATATGATTACCACTGTCCCAACAACTTGGGAAAAAGCTCCATTGAATGTAGCTTTTGAAAGCATGAATCAATTTGGTTTAAAATCCATTTTAGCATTGGATGATGATGCTAAATTATCAGGTATTTTAACCGAAACCGATTTCATTTCCGAAATTGAAATTATCTCCGAAAGAAGCGAACACAGTTCCACTGTAGGTACTGAAGGGGATAAATGGTCATGGGACAGCACATCTGTTTTATACATTGAGAAAAATCACTTGAAATTCACTGACAAAGTCGTAAGTGATGTCGCTATCAGTAATGTGGAAGTCGCTAACTCCAAAACTAAAGTTTCAGACTGCGCTAAAAAAATGAAAACCTTAAACATCGAGCAAATTCCTGTTATTGGTGTTGAAGGCGATTTAGTGGGTCTTGTAAGAGCAAGTGATTTAATTAAAGCATTAGTTTCACAATAGTGATATAATGGCGGTTAGTCCGGTTTTAGTGGTTAAACTAGTTAAAGACAGTGCTCTAAGTGTTCGTGCAAGGTTGTATGATGATTTTGCCGAACATGAAATTGTCTTAAACTCAGTTCTCACTTATTGGTGGGCTAATAATATGCCTCCGGCTATTAAATTTCTAGAGCTTTTTGATTCAGTAATTAAAAGGACGGTTAATGAAATCATGCCTCATAAAACATTAAATTTAAAATATGAGGTTAAGGCAAATCAAATATTAGATAAAGCGTCAGAAATTGAAGTAAATTTAATTTCCGTTTCAGCTGATGATGTTGGTTTTAAAATAGAAAATGGTAAGTTTTCGTTAAGTGGAATTCGTAAGGTTGAACCGGATTTTGAGGCTAAAGAATTTGAAACTGCTTTTGATCATGTTATTGAAACTCCGGACATTGTGTTGAAAAAATATCTGGAAATGAAAAAGTGAGTTTCAATATTTTAATTCTTTTTTTTGCAATAGTTGTAACTTCAATTATTTTTAATTCATGTCTCATTAAATAGTATTTTTCAATATTGATTATTATTTAATTAGTTGTTTTTCTTTTTATTTTGATTCATAATCAAAATAATTAACTTATTGTTGTGTGCAGTATATTAATTCAAAAATAAAATAACTTTTAGCGATTATTGTTCTACAACAGCTTTAACATGTAGGAGCAATTCTTTTGCATCTTCTTTTTTGATGTCTGGAGATATCCTGATAAAATCAATTAATTTTTCTTTAGTGGTATCGTTCAAATCAGACTCTGACAGTATTTTAGCATAGTTTCTTTGAGGATAATAGGTTTTCTTTGCAATGCTCAGCAATTCATCTTTTTCATCTTCACTTATGATGTTCTGGGACACTGCATTTGTAAAAACATATTTCATGTTTATTAAAGGCTCTGAAAGTGCTTCTAAACTTTCAGAATCAAGCATCACGGCAACATCGTCATCAGAATCCACTTCACCGGAAGCATACTGGTTGTAAACATAACCTATTCCTGTCATTCCTAAACTGTCAAGTTCAGATGCTCTTAAGGCACCCATACTGGAAGCTCCAAATACTTTAATTCCGCTTTTAATCACATTCAGTATTTCTTTATGCCCCACAGCGGAATTTTGATGGAAGACCCCATCGATTATTGCGATGATGTCGGGATGTTCTTTCAAGGCTTGGCCCAAATCTCCTCTTTGAATAGGCCTTTTATAGATTACTTCAATGTCACCCTCCGAATCGAGTATTTCCTTTGCTTCATCAAAGGGAATTGACAGTCCAGCATAAATTATTATCTTAACCATTATATCATACTTTCAAAAATCTGTATCCTGCACGGCTTGGATCAAGTGCAAAAAGTTCCATTTCAGGAATTATAACTCTGACAACGCTGACATCAAGTTCAGGTCTTGTCAAATCAACATATAATATTTTATCAATATCATTATCCATTAATTCGTTCTTGACGATTTCAATGTCTTTTGTAATTGAAGAAGTGCTCTTGTTTTCAATATCTGATAACTTAATTTTTTCTTCCTCATCCTGGAAATAAAATTTATTAATCCTTTTCATTCGTTCATAACCTGCTTCACGAGCAAAATCCGCTCTTACAGTATCTTCACGCGCTCCATTAATCTGGGTGGCTCTGCTCTGCGCAACTTCAGTTAATGCTCTTAAGATTGCAACTTCAGGGTCCAAATGGGTTCCCATCCCTAAAGTTAAAAGTCCTGCATCCTTTGTAACTGTATCATCGGCGGATGCAGCTATTGTTGGAATTTTAACATCGGCTGTAAAGTCCATCAATTTAATCTTGATGCCTTCAGATTCGAATTTTTCAAGTATGTCATTAACTGTTTCGCTTTCAATGCTGTCAAGGTCGATTTGAGCATAGTTTTTATGGGTCAACTCGAAAATGCTCCATGCATCTCTTTCAATCACTTCAAGCATTCCATGCAATATTGCCTCTTCAAGGACATTTCCAGAAGCTAAACCATTGGTATTTGATTTAAATAAACTCTGTACTTGATTGTCATGGAGATATGGATGATAAATTGCATTAGTAGGGATATAGAATTCTTCATCAGATATGATGTCCTTTGCAATGCTCCATTCAAGTTGCATCTCTTCAATGTTCTCTTTTTTGAAATCTTTTGGTAAATTCAAAGAAACGGGATCAATATATTCTCCTCTTTCGGATATTTCCTTTATATTGGCAACTATGACTTCATCACAATCTTGTTTTTCAGCGGAATATCTCTCAAAACCTTCCATCATTGCTGACGCTTTCGCATGGTCTTTTGTAATTCCTTTACCACCATAAATGCTGATGGCACCATCTTCCGCAGTTGGCCTAATGGCAGTGTATATCGGGAGTCCGATTCTATCCAAATCAGTTATATCTGCAATACGGGTAATTCCAGCTATTTTTAACTTATCTTCATTGATTTCGATAGTTTTTTTAGGAGCTATAACCCTGTGTGTCCCTTTAAAATATGTAAGTTCGTCTGTCATTTTTTAAAATCCTAAAATTAATCTAACAATATTTTGAACGCCTATTGTCATGGATAATCCTGTTAATATGGCGGCAATAGCTATTGTAACAAGCCAAATTCCAAAGTTCCATGTCAATACTTTGGATCCATCCAAGTTTCCTATAGGCAATAGGTTGAATACAGCCAAGAAACTGTTAATTGAGTAACCTACAGCACAAATAATGAATATTAATGCTGTACCTTCTGAATAAAGTGCAGATGGATATACCATTGTTGCAATGCCTAAAAATACCAATGCAAGAATTATATTAACAATAGGTCCTGCAATGGATATTTTACCGTTAATTTCATCAGTCATATGATTTGCATAAGTGTAAACTGCACCCGGTGCTGCAAATACAAAACCGAAAAAGGATGTTATAAGTGCAAATATTAATCCTTGAGGCCATAACTTGAATTCTGCCCAGTAACCGTATTTCATTGACACGAATTTGTGTCCAAGTTCGTGCAGGATAAATCCGGCACCTACACCAACCATTACAATAGGCAATGTTGATAGAATTCCAGATATGTCCCTTCCGGCATTCACTATTGCAAAACAAAGTGAAATAACGACAAATGCAATTATTAAATCTCTTACTTCACTACTTGTAAATTTGAACATAATTTTAAAATATCTAATTTTATATATAAAAGTTTTTTCTAAATATTAAACCATGGACATACATATTAGCAATATTTTAAAGGATTTGGAAAAGGATAATTTTCAAGCTTATTTACTTACCCAATTTACAAATGTTGAATACATTTCAGGTTATAAGCCAACTAGTTTCGCTTTTTGCATTCTAAAGGAAAATCCAGTTATCTATGCATCTGGAATGGATATGGAACTAGCCAACCGTGATTCAAAAATTGAAGTAAAGAAATATGAATCATATGAGATTATGGTCGACGAGCTGAAAAGGGAGGGCATTAAGAATTTAGCTATTGAACCTAGTTTGCCTTTCAGCACCTATGTCCGATTCAGGGACGATTTTGAAATTGACTCAAAAACCTATATTGACAAACAAAGGATGATTAAAACACCTCATGAGATAGAAAAGATAACTGAAGCTACTGAAATTGCTCAAAAGTCATTTTTACAATTGGATATTTTAAATAATTCGGCCACGGAAAAAGAAGTGGCTTTTGATTTGGTCCGCTTGATGATTGAAAATGGTGCTTCAAAAGAATCATTTGACACAATTGTTACAAGCGGGGCAGATTCAAGTCTTCCCCATGCAATTCCGCAGGCTAAAAAATTAGATCAACCAATTTTGATTGATTGGGGTGCAATCTATGAGGGGTATTGCTCTGATAATACACGTACTATGGTTTATACAGAACGCCAACAGGAAATTTGGGATATTGTAGCTGAAGCACATGATAAGGCAATTCAAGCTATTAGGCCGGGCTTAAAGTGTTGTGAGATTGATAAGGTGGCTCGCGATATAATTGAAGATTATGGTTATGGTGATAAGTTTATCCACTCAACAGGCCATAGTTTAGGTCTTGACATTCATGAAACTCCTGGATTTTCGCTTCGTGATGATACAATAATTGAAGAGGGCATGGTCATCACTGTTGAGCCAGGAATATATCTGGAAGGCGAATTTGGAGTTCGCCTTGAAGATACTGTTTCAATTTCTAAGAGGGCAAATGTCATTGGCAATTTGCCGTTAAATATTGATTAACCTCCACCAGGAATGGTATATTTGTCATTAACACCATAAAATATGCCAGTTCCTTTGCTTTTTTCATTGACATTGGATAATGCATTATCAAAAATCATATTCAATAGTTTATATCCGTCTTTATCAATGAAATCGCATAATTCTGAATTATTTTCCCTTAATTCTAAAGCGTCTTTTTCAAGGTTAAAACAGGCTGCATAGATTATTTGTGAGGAATTTTCCACAGCAGATTCCGGAGGGTACTTTTCTGTCAATTCTTCTGATTTTAAATAATCTTGGAAGTATTTCCATTCTTTTTTGATTTCTTTTCCTTTATCGGTAAATTTTCCATTAATCAGGATGTCCCCATAATCTTTGGATGTAAATTCATTTTCATTTTCAACGGCTTGTTTGAATGAATAGAAATCCTTATAAAAGTTATTGGCCACAGTAGTGCTTTTGCTTTGTTTGTACATGTCTTTTAGAGTGAATTTTTTGGAGTTATTCATTTTCTTCAGCAAATTGATGGCTATTGTTTCGGATGTTTTTAGCTCTCCTTTATTTGCGATTCTAAGAGTAATATTTTTCATAACTTCCATGTCACTCTCATTTACTTTGCCATTAACATTATATGAATCATTATAGTTGATTTCACATTTGATTTGATTTTCATTAATCAAATCAAGAACAGTGAGTGATAGGCAGGAAATATCAATCTCTCTATTGTTCAAACGTTTATTTTTAAATAATGTTGCAACAATTGGATAAGAATCATCGCTAGGGGGATTTTTAATATTTTCATTTTCAGGATTCTTTTTGTTCATACCTAACATCTTAATCTCTCCTTTTTTTAAGATTACACATATTCTTTGTGAGTTTATTTGTTAATTCAATATTTTATTCGTGCTTAAGATACCACACTTGTTGATTAGTCTATAAAAGACAATATATAAAGTTTTTCGAATGCAAGTGCTCACATACATAGTTAAATAGTTAAAAAAATCAATAAAAAAGCTTAAAATATTATTTAAAATTAAACTTTGGGATATAGTTCCTCAACATCATACTCGATTAAATCATGCACATCATAATTGCCGACTATTCCGATTTTGTAGTTTTCAATGTCAAATAAGTTGAATTTTAAATTTTCATTATCATTTTTAAGGCGGATTTTATCTTTTATTATTATTTCAAAGTTATCTAATTCCAAATTCATTCCAAGTCCAGTATATTTCATGTAACTTTCTTTCAAAACCCAATAATTGAAAAATTCGTCTGAGGGATTCTTGGATTTCATGATGGTTTCATATTCACTGTTGTAGAAATAATGTTTGGCTATGCTCAAATCAATTTCAGCATCAATATATTCAACGTCGACTCCAATGGCCATGTCTGATATTGCACATAAAACTATCCTGTTGGAATGGCTTAAATTAAAATGAATGTTGTCATAATTGGATATGTATGCCTTTCCATATTTTTCAGTTTTAAAAGCAGGTTTTGTGATGTCTTCTTCTTCAAGTAATTTTTTTAAAAGGAGATAAGCTCCTGCACTTAGTTTTTTATCCTTTTCAAACCTGTAAAAATCTATTTTTTCCTTGCGGTTTTGAGAAACTAAGTCGTAGGCTTTCTTCAAATCCAAGCTTTCTACATTGCAATAAGCTATTTTAATCATGTTTTATCCTTTAGATAGAGGAGGGTCATGTCATCATATTGTTCGGCATCTTCAGTAAATTCGGAAATGTCATTTAACAAAGGAATAATTGGACCTTCATCGCTTTTAAATTCATTAAAGAATTTCAATAACCTATCTTCGCCATACATTTCGTTGCGATTATTATTGGCATCAGTTATTCCATCAGTGTAGAGTACTAATTCATTGGTTAATGTAATTTCTTCTTTTACATAGCCAAAGTCTTCCATAATTCCTAAAACAAGCCCTGTTTCAATATCCAAATATTTAAATTCTCCATTTTCCTTTATTAATGGGGGATTATGTCCTGCATTTGAAAATATGATTTTTTTACTTGATTTATTATATATTCCAAGCCATATTGTAATGAACATAGATTCAGAATTATTCGCGCTTATTTGGTTATTTAAAGAGCATAATACTTTGGACGGATCGGTTTCATGTTTAATCAATTGTTTAATTATGACCTGAGTGATCATTGCAAGAATTGCCGCAGGAACACCTTTTCCTGATGCATCACCGATTACAATGGCCAAATTATCATCATCTATCATATAATAATCAAAAAAGTCTCCTCCAACCTCTTTTGCAGGATGTGAATAACCATTAACAATAAATTCATCAGTTTCAAGCGCTTCAGTTGGAAGGGCTGCCGCCTGAATCTTAGTCGCAATGTCAAGTTCGGCATTAACGCGCTCTTTTTCACTTTCAATTTCACGGATATTCTCAATATAATTGTTGTTATGCTCGATTAATTTGGAATATGACCTAGCAAGAGTTCCGATTTCATTTTTTTCATTAACATATTTAGAATAAATGTCAAGCAATCCTTCTGCTTCGATTTTTTCATTTTCATTAATGAAGTTTTCAATTTTTGAAAATGATGAAATAGGTTTGATCAGTTTTTGTTCAATGTATCGGAAAATAATCATTCCTGGAATAAAGAACAATATTATAAACACATCAGTTATGATAAGTAAAGGTAGTAGGGTGATGAAGATATTAGCATCCAAACTGGCCACATATTTATAACTAAAAATAGAAACCAATATCCCCAAAATAGCAAGGGCTAAGGTTACTATGAGAAAATTCCTCATAATGCTTTCAATCATGGTGTTTTCATCATTTGGTTGTATTTCATATTCAAATGGTTTTGTCAGGTAGGCAAATAATAAAATTCCAAGCACTATTATTTCCCCAATTATGAAATTTTTCCCCATATCAAATTCAGATGTGATGAATGCGATTATTCCGCTGATGAGCAATAAATAAAATAATATCCGATATAATTTTCTGTTAAAGGCTTTTTTTGTTGTTTTAGGAGTATGTATAAAATCAATTTTATCCGAAATGAAAAGGCTCACTATTCCAAAAATAAATGCCCCATTAACAAAGTTTAAAAAATAGGAAGGGGTGAAAAAGTCAATTATATCAGTACTAATTATAAGACCAACTAACTTTCCATGAATTGCCGAATAGATGATGCCGCATATTATCATGATTGATAAAAATAGGCTAAGATGGTAAATATTATCCAATTTTGGTTTTGTGATTTTGTCTGTTTTAAAACCGGAATACCAAAGTTTATATGTCAAACAGGAAACACCAAAACTAAAAATAGCTGAAGGAAGTATTTCAAGGGGTGTAAATCCGCCAATATAATCTATTACTATATTTCCAAGCACGGCACCTAGAGCACCATATGGTCCGAATAATAAACCAAAAACAAATAGCAATCCGACATAAGGACTTTCTATTCCTAATTCAAGAAAGAAATCTGAATATAATATAAAGTTAATTATTATCATTGATAAGAATGGGACTAATATTTGTTTTAGTTTGGTTTTCATTATTCCACTTTTTTGATTATTTTTAAATGATTCTCATTATTTACATATTGGTATTCAAGTTCATCTGCCATTTCTTTTGTTAAGAAAATTCCGAGCCCACCTATTTGAGCATCATCAATTGTTGTGGGAGCTTCAGGATCATCTTTTAAAAGAGGATTAAATTCAATTCCATTGTCAATAAATTCTATGGTCAATATTGGGGTTTCGAATTCAGCATTGACCTTTATATAGTCAGCTTTCGAATATTCCACGATATTGACAAAAATTTCTTCCAAAATTAAATTAACCTGGATGTTTTCTTCTGGAAGTTCATTTAAAATAAACTCGTTTAAGGTGTATAATTCCTTTAATTCGGGTTTTAATGAAATTGAGTTCATTCTATCTTTAAGATTTTATCAAAACCGGACATTCTGAATATTTCATTAATTGTGTCGTTAACGTTAATAATGGTCATTGGTATGTTTTCCGGTTTCAATTTTTTTTGAGTTGCAATCAAAACACGTAATCCCGCACTTGAAATGTACTCTAAATTAGTGAAGTCAATAATCAATGAATCGAATTTGCCCATTTCATCCAATATTTCATTTTCAAAATCAGGGGCAGTCACTGTATCAATGCGGTCTTTAACTTCAATTGTTAATTCTTTTTCATTATATTTTTTTATGATATCCATTTCAATCACTAATTAATTTTATTTAATTTATTAATTTTATATATTTTGTTTAATATAGATAACTTATATTGAAATAGAAGGAGGTTATGTTTTATGGGAAATTTTAAGTTATCCTCCTGTCAAAAGATGTTATTATTTTCGGAGATTAACAATCCAAATAATGACTCTTTTTATCTTAAATTTAGAAAGGATTATGATTTGAAAGATTTTGAAGATGTAAAAAGTGCGATAGAGATTATTTCTAAAAATTATTTGAATTTAAAAATTAAATATGATGAAAATGGTGATTTCAAACAGTATTATGATGATTTTGATGTAAACATTGAATCATTTGAAGTTGCCAATGAAAATATTGATGAATTCATTGTTGATTATTTAGACAAACCTTTTGAGGATGTTTTTGATTCTCCATTGTATAAATGGGCAATATTGAAAACAGAATCATCAACAGTGCTTATCGGTGTTGTACAACATATATTATTGGATGGTACTTCATTGTTTTCCTTAATTCCTATGGAAATTCAGAAGTGTCTTGATTGTGTAAAAAATAATGAAGAATATGTTCCAAGGGATTATTCGTATGAAACCTATGTTAATGACGAATTGGATTATTTGGCATCTTCTGAAGCTAGTGAAGACAAACGGTATTGGTTGGATAATCTAAAGGATTATGCTCAGGACTGGTATTCGTTTGATAAATCTGAACTTGGTTATTATGAAGTGCTTTTAGATCAGATTCCAAAATTCGATTATTCCCCGTTCGTAACTGCACTCGCACTCGACTTTTTATACTTTGCAAAGTCCAAAAAAGACAATAAACTGTTCAGTGACCTTGTAATGAATACTTCAGTTCATGGAAGATACTTCGGACAGGATGATGCATTGGGAATGTTTGTAAATACGATTCCATTAAGATTGACCTATGATGAAGAATTGACTTTTGATGAATTGTTATCATATTCCAAGTCAGTTCTAAAAGAAGGATTGTCCCATGCAAAATTGCAGTTCAGCGAATACACCACTGACTTAAGAAATGAAAATATTGATCCTGATTGCATTTCAATGATTTCTATTGTATCCAATTCAACAGACTATAATTCAAAATTCCTAACACTTCAAAAAGATATCAAATTCCCATTACACTTTAGGATAAATAAAAATTACTCAGATAAAAACGGATTGCAATCATTATTCATTGAATATGACAAATCTTGCTTTAGCTATAATGAGATAGCTTCAATGGCAAATGGGCTAAAAGACCTGGTAAGGCAAGTAATTGATGATTCTTCTAAAAAATGCAAGGATTATGATGTTGATGTGGTTGATTTCTTCAATGCTGAAAATTACTATAATAACCTGATAAATTCCTTTGAAAATTCAACTGCAATCTCTCCAGATATCAATGGGGACAAAATCAATTTTACAGATATTTCAAAACCGATCGGCGAAGATAAACTAAAGAATTTATCAAACCAATATCATTTGTCCAAAGAGAGAATATTGCTGTCTGCATTCTTGTTTAATTTAACAAAATTCTCGTTTTCAAAAGATATTTTGATAGCATATAATAAACAGGCTTGCGGATATCATTTTGACACAAATCTCTCTGTTAACAAATATTTAAACGATTTCAAAAAGTCTTTCAAGCATTATTCAAATTATCCATTGTTAAACAATAGAAAATTGGATTTTGAAAGTGAAATCTTGTTTTTCACAGATGAGTATGACACTAAGGACTACAAATTTATATTTAATTATGAAAGCGGAAACATAAACATTTCTTATGATGAATCATTTTACTCAAAAGAGTTAATTGAAACTTTCTTGGATTCAATCGATGTTTTATTGGATAAGTTTGCTTCAGGCGATGATTTGCTAAAGGATATTTCAATCAGAAGGGAACTTGAGTATGATGAGGACTTCAAAATTGAGCTTGCAAATGAGGGTGTCATCAGCAAGATATTTGAAGAGATATCCGCTCAGAATCCACAAAAGACAATACTCATAGCTGAAGATGGCGAGCTCACATATGATGATTTAAACAAAAAAGCAAATAGGATTGCCAATTCATTAATCAAAAGAGGAGTGAACATTGAAGACAGGATCATGTTCATGATGAGAAGGAATAGTGATTTGATAGCTGCAGTATTAGGTATTGTTAAGGCAGGAGCTGCATTTATCCCAATCGATCCGAATTACCCTATAAATAGAATTAATCAAATTCTTGATGACAGTGACTCCAAATTTGTCATAACAAGCTCCGAAATAGATTATGACGGTGACAATAGAATCGATGTGGATGAATTGCTGGCTTGTGAAGATGACTCAAATCCTGAAATCGAGTTGACTCCGGATAATTTATGTTTCCTGATTTACACTTCAGGTTCAACAGGAAAACCAAAAGGCGTAATGATTACACACAGGGGAATATCCAACTATATTGCCAATGTCGAGGAAAATGTTCCGATTTATGAGCTAAACCACAAATGCAACAAGTTCATTTCAATTTCAACAGTATCCTTCATCGTATTTTTAAGAGAGATATTCGGTACTATACTCAATGGATTGCCTGTTGTATTTGCCAATGATGAACAATCCATTGACCCATTGGAATTGGTTGAGTTATTCAAAAAGACCGATGCTGAAGGATTCGGTTCAACACCGACAAGATTGCTTGAATACTTGCAGCTTGAAGAAATCCAGGAGGTTGTTGGAAACTGCAACGTGATTATTGTAGGTGGGGAAGGTTTCCCTCCGGTATTATATGATAGATTGTCAAAATACACCGATGCAGATATTTACAACTCCTATGGTCCAACAGAAGTAACAATTGCATCACATTACAAGTTGATTGACAGTCCAGAAGTCACTGCAGGTTGGAAAATGCTCAATGTGGTTGATAAGATAATGGATATCGATGGAAATCAACTGCCTCCTTATGTGCCTGGTGAAATCTATGTGGGTGGTGCAGGAATTGCTAGAGGTTATCTGAATAATGAAGAACAAACTCAAAAGGTCTTTTTGACTTTAAATGATATTCCATATTATAATACAGGGGATTTGGGTAAAAAAGACGCAAACGGCGAGTTATATGTTCACGGAAGAAACGATACTCAAATCAAGCTTAGAGGTTTGAGGATAGAATTGTCCGAAATTGAAGGGGCAATTGCAAATTATGAAAACATCAGCATTTCAAAGGTCGTTGTTAAAAAGATCAACTCAATCGAACATCTGTGCGCTTATTTCACAGCAGTAACCGATATTGACATTGATGATTTAAAGCAGCATCTGATTGATTCAATTCCTGAATATATGGTTCCGTCCTATTTCACACAATTGGATGAATTCCCAAAAACACCGAACGGCAAGACAGACTTTAAAAACTTGCCTGACCCTGAAATCGATATTGATGAGTTTATAAAGCCAAGAACTGAACTTGAACAGGAATTATTCAACATAGTCTCTGAAATTTTAAATATCGAGGAATTTGGTGTTAATACGGATTTATTCAGCATAGGATTGACTTCCCTGTCAGTCATTAAGTTAACATCAGCAATTTACAATAATTTGAATGCTCAATTGAACGTTACAGAAATATTGAATTATAAAACCATTGAAAAAATAGCTTCTGAAATTAGGCAAGATGATGAGAGTTCAGCCGATGTTCAAGAATTGTATCCGTTAACTTCAAATCAATTGGGAGTTTACTTTGACTGCATTAAAGATCCTGAAAATACTGCATATAACCTTCCAAAGAAAATGGAATTCAGCGAAGGCATTGATGCGGATAAACTCAAATCATCAATCATCAAAGCCATTGATAATCATCCTTATTTAAAAACAAGGATAGTAATGGAAAATGGTGAGGTTTGCCAGGAAAGAAGGGACAGTCTGAAAGTTGATGATTTAATCGAGATTGTCGATGAGGTTAATTTGGAAGAGTTTGTAAAGCCATTCAAACTTGATGAAGGCCCATTGTTCAGATTTAAAATAGTCGGCAATTCAATGTTGCTTGCGGACTTCCACCATATAATCGTCGATGGAACCTCCCTGAACATTCTATTCGATGAAATCGCAAAAATCTATGACGGTAAAGATTATGAACTGGAAGAACTTGACGGTTTCGAATACTCCCTGAATGAAATCAAGACAGAACAATCCAGTTTATACAAGGAAGCAGAATTATTCTTTTCAAATAAAATCAAGGAATTTGATGATGCAACATTAATTGCACAGGACATTAACGGCGACGAATCAGAGGGCAATGCTGCAATGGAAGACATTTTCCTGGATAAGGAATCTATTGATGAATTCTGTTCAAAATCCAGCATCTCTCAGAATAACTTGTTCTTGGCGGCAACTTCATTTGTTTTAAATAAATTTGTCTATAACCGCAATATACTGATTGCAACAATCACAAATGGAAGATTCAATCCGAATCAGCAAAAGACAATAGCCATGATGGTTAAAACATTGCCATTGGCACTGAAATTAAATTCCGATTCCAATCTTAAGGAATACCTGGAATATGTTAATTCAGAATGGTTGAATGTATTGGCCTATTCATCATATCCTTTAACTGAAATTTCAAATCAATTCGACATCACTCCTGAAATATTATACGCTTATCACGGAAAAATCATCGAAGACATTGAAATTGGCGGAATGAATGTTGAAAGGCAATCAATTGACTATGAGGGACTGAAATTCAAAATCAACATTAATGTGGTTGAAGTCGATAACCAATACAGAATTTTCTGTGAATACAACGACCGGCTGTACTCTGAAACCCTAATCAACACTTTCCTTGACTGCATTAAAATAGTCTTAAATAAATTCCAGTCATTGGGTGATGATACATTGATGAAGGATATTTCAATCATTGAAAACGATGATTGGGGTGTCGATGATTTGGAATACGATGAAATTCCTGAAGACAGATTAAATAAGATATTTGAGAATCAGGTTGAAATGCATCCTGACAGGGTTATTCTGTATGCCACTGACGGCGAATTCACCTATTCAGAGTTAAATGAAAAGGCCAATAGGATTGCCCATAGCCTTATTAAAAAAGGTGTCGGCCCTGAAGATAGGATAATGTTCATATTGAATAGGGACAGTAATGTAATGGCATCAGTATTTGGTATTTTGAAAGCGGGTGCGGCATTTATTCCAGTCGACTCAGAATATCCTTCTGAAAGGATTGAACATGTTTTAACTGACAGTGAATCAAAATTCATCATTGTGGATGATGTAATTGAGAAAAAGGGCATTGATCTATCAGAATACAAAGATAATTTATTGGATGTCAATGAATTGCTGAAAGAGGAGGACACATCAAATCCTGATCCTGATGTGCATGCAAACAATATGGCATATCTCATATACACTTCAGGTTCAACAGGACTTCCTAAAGGAGTAATCCTTGAGCATGGAAACATTGCCAACTTCGTATATCCTGACCCTAGAAACGTCTGTACATATGAATTGGTTCACAATCTTGAAAAAGAGGATTATAAGGTATTGTCCACCACAACAGTCGCTTTCGACGTATTCCAGCAGGAGTTGATGGGATCATTACTGAATGGAGTCCCTATGGTATTCGCCAACGATACTGAATACAAGGACCCAATTGAAATGATGGACT
This sequence comes from Methanobrevibacter sp., assembly GCA_030539795.1. Lineage (GTDB taxonomy): Archaea > Methanobacteriota > Methanobacteria > Methanobacteriales > Methanobacteriaceae > Methanocatella. Next base: position 17,974 of record JAUNXN010000003.1, on the reverse strand, counting down.
TAATTCACAGGTCCGGAGCAAATGTTTACATTGCCACACCTTCACGTTTGCTGCAATATTTGGAAATTGAAGCGATGCAGGAAACAATGTACGGATTTAAGGTATATATTCATGCCGGAGAACCATTTTCCGCAAGATTATATGAATTGCTTTCCGAAAACTCCAATGGAAAATTCTTTAACATGTATGGGCCAACTGAAACTACAGTTTATTGTAACGGCCAACAACTGGAAAGCTCAGATATCCATATAGGAAAAGAATTGTTCAATGTTCATGAGAAGGTCATGGATTTCGATTCCAATCCTCTGCCTCCAAATGTCATTGGGGAGTTATACATTGCAGGAAAAGGTGTTTCAAGGGAATACCTGAACCGTCCTGAGAAAAATGCCGAAGCCTATGAGATGATTAATGGAATCAGGTTCTACCGTTCCGGGGACTTTGTCAAAGTCACTGAAGACGGCGACTATTATGTATTCGGAAGAATGGATAACCAAATCAAGCTCAGAGGTTTAAGAATTGAAATAGGCGAAATTGAAGTCGGTCTTTCAAAATTCCCTGGAATCAAATCAGTAGCTGTAGTAGTTAAGAAAATTAAGGGAAATGACCATTTATGCGCTTACTTCACTGTTCATGATGAATACAAAGATGAAAATCGTGAAGAAAACGGATATTCCATAAACATTGATGAGTTAAAAGCTTCACTTGCTGAAAAATTAGTTTATTACATGGTTCCAACCGTCTATATGGAACTTGATGAAATGCCTCAAACCGCAAACGGCAAAACAGACTTGAGAAACTTGCCTGAACCTGTATTGGTAACAGAATATGTTGCTCCTGAAAATGACATTGAGGCTTTCTTCGCAAACCTATTTGCAGAAATTTTAGGGCTTGATGAAGTGAGCGGCACCGATAATTTCTTTGAAATTGGTGGAACATCACTCCTGGTTACCAAAATCACTATGGAAGCTTTAAACAGGAATTATAATTTAAGCTATGGTGATGTTTTCTCAAATCCGACTCCAAGAGCATTGTCAGAGTTCATTTTGTCTGATGAAACATTGGAGAAAAAGACCGAAATGTCCTATGACTACTCTAAAATCAATGCGCTCCTCAAGAAAAATACTCTTGAAAACATTATTGGCGGAGAACTCCAAGACAGTTTAGGCAATATTCTACTCACGGGAGCTACAGGATTTTTAGGAATACATGTGCTTCATGAAATTCTTGAAAATGAAACTGGGGATGTTTACTGTTTCATCAGAGGCAATAAAGTATTAAGCGGTGAGGAAAGATTAAAATCATTGCTGTTCTATTACTTCTCAAACGATTATTCAGAGATGTTCGGCGAGAGATTGCATATTATTGAAGGGGACATCACTAACTTCGAAGACTTTGAAAAACTTGTATCTGAAAATATCGATGCAGTAGTTAACTGTGCGGCTAACGTAAAACACTTCTCATCCGGAACAGACATCGAAGACATTAACCTTGGCGGTGTAATAAACGGACTTAAATTTGCAAAAATGAAGGATGCAAAATATGTCCAGGTATCCACATACAGTATCGCCGGTGAAAGTATAAACAATTTCCCTCCTGTCGACGTGAAATTCACAGAAAAAGACTTGTTCATCGGCCAGGCGGTAGACAACCAATATCTCAATTCCAAATTCCTGGCAGAACGTGCAGTATTGGAAGCCGCCGTTAATGATGATTTGGATGTAAAGATCATGAGAGTCGGAAACCTGATGGCAAGAAGCTCAGACAGTGAATTCCAAATCAATTTCGAATCAAACGGCTTCATCAATCGTTTAAAAGCATTTGTAACAATTGGAAAAATGCCTTATTCAATGCTGATGGCCAATGTGGAGTTTTCACCGATTGACATTACTGCAAAGGCTATTATAAATCTTTCAAAAACTCCTAAGGACTGTACAGTTTTCCATCCATATGATTATCACAGCATAAGCTTTGGAGATATAATTGATATTATCAAACCTTTAGGATTGGATATTGAACCTGCCGAAGAGGATGATTATGAAAACGCTTTGGATGATGCGCTTGCCGATAAATCAAAACAGGAAGGTGTATCAGGGCTCATCACTTCAATCGGTTCAGGAAAAGTTAAGAAGATTTGGATGCCTGTTGACAATACATATACCATTCAGGCATTATATCGTTTAGGCATTAAATGGCCATTCGTTTCAGAAGAGTACATATATAATTTTGTTAAATATTTGGATGAGTTAGATTTCTTTAGTATTTAGAGGTAAACAATGTATGAAAGGAATTATGAACTACTAAGAAGTAAATTCGCAGAATTTTTCCTGCCAACGTTATTCACATCTATGGCAGGGAATATCTGTTTATTCGTGGATGGATTGATTGTAAGTTTTCTGATTGGTGCAAGCAATCTTGCTCCAATCCAAATTGTTGCGCCGGTAATCACATTTGTCAATCTCATTTACTGGATGATTGGATTGGGCGGCAGTGTATTGTGCTCTGTTGCTAAGGCAGAATTTGATGAGGAAAAGAGCAACAGTTATTTTTCAGTATCAATTATTTCGCTTATATCAATTGGAATATTGATTACGGTTTTCGGATTGGTCTTTTCAGGAAGCATTGCACAGTTTTTATGCGCTTCACAGCCTGAATTAGTTTCTGATGTATCCAGCTATTTTTCAACATTGATAATAGGAATGCCTTTCTTATGTTATATGATGAGTTTGTCCTATTTTATAAGGGCGGACGGTATTCCAACATTGCCGTTCAGGGCAATATTGATAGCCAATATTGTTAACATCTGCTGTGATGTAATTTATATTCACTTTTTTGGAATGGGGCTTTCAGGTGCGGCATTAGCTACTTCAACAGGATATCTGGTCGGTTCAATTCTGATTTCATATTACTTCCTTAAAAAAGAACGTACTTTGGAATTTATTAAATTGAAAGTTAATGCTTTCTTTAATTTCCTTAAAAAGATTGTAACTTCAGGATTTTCATCAGCATCAACACAATTGTACTTGACCTTAAAATTGCTTGTAATAAACTTTTTAGTCGGGATTTATGTTGGAAAATCCGGTGTTGTCGCATTTGGTATATGCTATAACAGCCTATTCATATTGTACATTTTCCTAATCGGAACCGCACAGACAATGTCTCCAATTGTTTCCGTATACTTTAAGGAAGAGGACTATTCAGGAGTTAATTACATTATCAAGAGGTCCTTAAAGATTGTTGTTGCTTCAAGTTTGGCTCTATCCGTTCTGTTCATAGTTTATCCTCAAGCTTTGCTGTTCCTCTACAGCGTTAAAAACCCTGCGGATGTTCCGGTTGTATTGAATGCATTAAGGATATTTGCAATAAGTTATGTTGGAACCGCCATTACATTCCTATATACATTTTATGCTCAGGCGATTCAAAAAAATCAGTTGTCCACAATCATTTCCTTGCTTGAAGGTTTTGTATTGCCTATTTCAGCAGCATTCATACTTTCCCATGCAATTGGTGGAAATGGAATTTGGATTTCATTTGCAATAGCTGAACTATTAACAATATTGTTTATTTTCGCTTATTCAAAATATATTAACAGGAAAACTGATGGTGAATACTCAGGTTTCTTCATTAACAAGCATAATGATGATGAGGCCGTATTTGAGCATACAATAAATGGGAATGTTGATGAAGCGGTCAGCTTGTCACGTGACGTTCAGGAATATCTGTCCGGAAATAAATCAGCGGCATTGGTCAGCATGGCTATTGAAGAGATGCTTGTAAATATAATCAACAATAATGAAACAGTCGACACAATCGATGTTATCGTTAGGGATAATGTTGAGAACATATTGATATCCATTAAAGATACTGGAATTGATTTCAATCCGGTAATTGAAAATCCTGATTTTGAATTTGATAACATCAGCGTTTTAAATAAAATTGCCTATAAGATTGATTATTCAAGAGTATTGGGTTTGAACAGTACAGTAATTACTATTAAAAATAGCTAATGCAGGTAATATTCATGTCTGGCAACAAATCATTCATCGCAAAAGTGGAAGAGGCCATTTTGAGGTTCACTAAACCCGATTACATGGATTCAAAGGAAAAAGTAGATGATTTTTTAAAGAATACCTCACAAAATGAACCTCCCCGAAGCATTTTCAAAAGCATGGATTTCAATGGAACTGAAGTCTTTACTTTTGGGGATGAAAATGCTGAAAACACTATTTTATACATACATGGCGGAGCTTTTGTTGGTGAAATAAATTATCAACATTTACTATATTGCTTTTTGCTATCACGAAAATTAAACGCCCATGTACTTGCACCAGTTTACCCACTCGCTCCTTCAAGCAAAGCGATGCAAACTTTTGATGTGATTGCTGAATTGTATAAGACATTGGTTGTGAAAAATAATTTGATTGTAATGGGCGACTCAGCAGGCGGAGGATTCGTTTACTCCTTTTGCCAATATCTAAAAACGGTTGATATGCCTCAGCCCGATAAAACAATAACCTTTTCCCCATGGGTTGATATTTCCATGAGCAATCCTCCTTATGACAGTAAAAATGATCCTATTTTAGGTGAAATTGGCCTTAAGGAAATTGGAAAATCATGGGCAGGTGACTTGGACACCCAAGACTATAGGGTAAGCCCTCTTTTTGGTGATAATGCTGACTTGCCTGATACATTAATATTCGTGGGTGAAAATGAAATTTTCTGTAAGGACATTGAAAAATATGTTGAAACTCTAAAAAAAGATGGTGTCAATGTAAAACTTGTAATAGGCAGTGGACTGTTCCACATTTATCCTCTGTTTCCGATACCTGAAGCAAGAAGTGCATTCAAAGAAATAAAAAAGGAGATAATTAAATAATTATCTCATATACAATATATATTTTCCAAATCTTGGGATTCTATAGATTATTACAGTAGCCAAGTAACTGAAGAATATTAATAGAATCCATAGGATTATGGCTTTAACTGGTTCTGAATAAGGTAATTGCACAACTAAAGGCAGTAAAGGTAATCTGAATAAGTTATGCACTAAAAATACGGCAAATGAATATTTCGCTAAAAATTTCACTATCGGATATGCTCTTATTTTACCTCTTCTGGAACATAGTTCAAATAATGCAAATGATCCAGTTAAAATGAATGGGAATTCATACCATAAGAAAAAGCTGTATCCTCTGACAAATGCATAATACTGGAACAATACGCATATTAAAAAGGATACGATTGCAAGTATTCTCAGTTTATTGGAGGAATACTTTTTGAATAATCCTTTTTTAGTCAGATATCCGATAATAATATAAATTCCATAAATTCCACCACTAAATCCAAGACAATATTGGATGTTAACATTTTCAATACCATGCATTGCTAATATTGTTGTAACAAACGGCAGCAGGAATGCTAAAAGTGAAAACACTATTGTTGCTTGCCAAATGGTTTCTGTTTTGAATTTTTCAAGAGCAGCGGAAACAAATGGCATTGAAAGATACATTCCAATAATCATTGGCATATACCACATATGGCTGAAGAATAAGTTTCCAGCTTCAGAAAAGTTAACTTGACCGCTTTTGACAGTAACGAACTGCAAACTGACTGCATAAATTATTGCCCAAATAATGGTAATTATAATCAACCCTTTACAGTTTTTCTCCCAAAACTTACGAACGCGCTCATCGTCATAAGTTCTGTCAAGTAACAGATAACCTGTAATCATTAAAAAGAATGGGACCCCAATACGGCCAATAAATAGGGATATGAAATTAAATATTCTGGAATAAATTGTAAAATTCATTATTGCATCAGATGAAATGATAAAGATTCCATCTGTAGCATGAATGTACAATACAGTTAAAATAGCTATTGCCCGTACAAGATCAATCCATTCAACTCTTGTTTTTCCCATTATTTTTCTCCATTTTTTTCAATTATCTTTTCTAAAAGTCCCAGTCAGACCCTGTGTTGGTCGGTAAGAATGGAATTATCGCTGCAGCTAATTTGCTGATTGGCATGGTTTGTATCCATACTTTTCCAGGCCCTGTTAATTTTGCAAAGAATAGTCCTTCTCCGAATAATATGTTTTTAGCTCCTTTTACTCTTTCTATATCAAAATCAACGCTTTCATCCATTGCAGCAATGTGTCCCGGGTCTAAAAGTAATTTCTCTCCAGGCTGCAATTCTTTTTCAATGACTTCCCCGTCAATTTCTATGAATAGTATTCCATTTCCGCTGAATTTCTGGAGTACGAAACCTTCTCCACCGAATAATCCTGCTCCAAGTTTCTTTTTAAAGAATATGTCGACATCAACACTCTCTTCTGCAGCCAAAAACGCATTTTTCTGACCGACAATGGTATTTGACCCATCCAGCCTTATTGGCAGGATTTTTCCAGGGGTGCATGCTGAAAATCCAATTTGTTCGTTGTCGGATTGTGCAGTAAAGAAATTTAAAAATATTGTATCTCCGGCTAATGCCCTTCCAAGTCCTTTTAATAGTCCTCCGCCGGTATTTGTTTCCATTTTCATATCTGAAGTCATGAAAGCCATGGCTCCAGTTTCATTTTTCATGGTTTCCCCTTTTTGTAAGGTACATATTACAATAGGGAATGAACCTCCTTGTATTTCATATTCCATTCATTATCACCAATAACTTGTTTAGATGCTATTTAATTTGATTTTTTAATTATTTAAATTTAATATTGTTTCAATAAACTTATTTGCTTATTTAAAAACTACAATAACATTTTTAAATAGGGGATTTCTGAATAAAAGGCAATTTTTTTAATGGAGCATGTCAAAATATTAAAGTATGAAAAGGATTTTTAAATTCATTGAAAAATATTATTTTATAATTATATTACTTGCGGTTGTCATTTCGTTAATTTATCCCAAATCATTTAGTTGGGTTTTAAGTGAATATAATGGAATTAACATATTGAATTTACTTTTAGGCATTATTCTTTTTACAATGGGAACCACATTGAAAGTGGATGACTTCGTTAATGTATTTAAGAATCCGAAAGAGATAGCTGTTGGGATTTCAGCACAATATATCATAATGCCGCTTATAGCATTGGCTCTTGCAAATGTTTTTTCCCTAAATACTGCCTTAACTGTTGGCCTTATTCTTGTCGGCACTGTGCCTGGGGGAACTGCATCTGATGTAATCACTTTTCTTGCAAAGGGGGATGTGGCATTATCCGTTTCATTGACTGCCGTATCCACTCTCATTTCTCCGATTTTAACTCCAATAATTACATTGTTATTGATCGGCAATCAGATTAATTTCAGTCCGGTGGACATGTTCATTTCAATCATTGAAATTGTGATAATACCTATCATTTTAGGTTTGTTATTGAATTACAAGTTCCCTGATTTCTGTGAGAAATTAAAAGATTATCTGCCTGCAATATCATCCATTGTTATTTGTTTAATTGTTGCAGGAGTAATTGGCGTTAATAAACAGGCTATTTTGACTTCTTCAGCGATAATTATGATTGTCATTATTGTACAATATTTCCTTGCGATGATTCTTGGATTTGGTGTGGGCTATTTGGCTGGAATGAACAGAAAACAAATTATAACTGTTGCAATTGAGCTTGCATTTCAAAATTCAGGGTTGTCTACTGGCCTTGCAAAGACTCATTTCCCTAGTTTGTCTCAGGCAACAGTTCCAGGAGCTCTCTATTCCGTTTGGCAGAATTTCGCAGGTTCGATTCTGGCATATATGTTTAGAAGATATGTCTGATTTTAGCTAAGGAATTTCAGGCACTTCTCATTTTTTTTACTTTTGAATTCTTTATGATGGTGTTTAAAAATATTATTAATTGTAAAAATATATACTGTATTTTTTACATTTTAAATGGGAGTAGTTGATAGGATAAGTCGGGTGTTTGAGATGCGCGGCTTTATAAATAGATGTAAAAAATTAATTATTTTAAATGATGATGTGATATTATGAAATTAAAACATTTTTTAATAATAGGTTTTGCTATTGCAATAGTATCGATAGGCTTCGTATCAGCTGCTGATGATGATGTTAGCATGTTGAGTGCATTGGATATCACTCCCTTCAGTGATGCTCAAGATGGAAAAAGCGTTCAGATTACTGGAAATAGCGATGTCATATCTAAAGTAATCAAATAATCTTTTTTTTCTTTTTTTTTTAACAGGTTTACAAAGGTTTTGATGTTCATTAATCCGATTCATTGGAGTTACAAATCTTCCAACTATTGAATCTAAAATCACGCCAATAGGTGCTCCTGATTGCATGAACGCTCCGAATTTAGCTCTAAAATCATCTGGAAAAGTTTCATTAATGTAAATTTGGCCTGTATTAAATAGGGATAGGCTATTTTTTAAATATTTCAAAAAATGCCCTAATTGTGATTAATACTGGATAAATCTCTAGTCTTCCTGTCCACATATTGAAAATGCCTATGACTTTCAATGGCAATTCCATTGTTTGGGATATCTGTCCGATTTCCAAACCGACATTACCCTGCATGGACATGGTGAAAAATAATGAATTGAATGGATCATGGCCGTATAAGCATAACAGGGACCATGTAATTAAAATGCAGATGAAATAGAGGGTTATGTAGTTTCCACTTTGAGTGGCAATTTTTTCAGGGAGTTTTTTACCTGAAATTTTCATTGTAACGACTCTGCCTTCCGGAGAAAGAATTTCGCGTAAATTTTTATAAATTCCTTTTGAAAATGTAATGACACGCAGTAATTTTATTGCACCTACAGTAGATCCTGTGGAACCTCCGATAAGCATCAGTGTCATAATAATTAAGATTGTAAATGATGGCCACCCGCCCATTGTAACAGAATTTGGAATGCTGGCTCCGGTTGTTGTAATGGCGGAAACTACAGTAAACAGCATCTCCATTGGAACGATATTTGAGGTGTAATATATCAATAATGATGAAATTGCTATCAATGAAATCATTACCTTAAACTGCAAATCATGAATTATTGATCTTCCGCGTTTTTTAATGATTTGATAATGAACCAAAAAGCTTGTAGCCCCCAATATCATCAAAACCATTGTAATGAAATATATTATCTCATTATTGTAGAATCCTATATTTGCATTTTTTACGCTCATTCCCCCAGTTGAGATAATGCAGAATGTATTGCATATTGAATCAAAAAGGGGCATTCCGGCAAGCGTATATGCGATAATTCCAAAAGCGGTATAAATTAAATAAATTTTGAAGGATTCTTTGATTGTGGAGTTGGTTGATGGCTTAAGTTGGTCCTCCCGGGCTTCGGAGTGGTATAATGTATATGATGTGGTTCCGGATTTTATTACAAAAGATATTATCATAACTATAATTCCCAAACCACCAATCCATTGTTGTAATGCTCTGAAAAATAATATGCTGTGCGGTAAGGATTCCACATCACTGTATATTGTAATTCCACTGCCGGTCAAGGCGGACATGCTTTCAAAAACAGAATCTATTATGTTTATGTCTGTAACAAGATAAAGTACTAAGCCACAAATAATGCATGCCCACAGCCATGACAATGCGGATATGATCATTCCGTGCTTTGGGCGCATTTTATTGATATTGTATTTTTCCAGGGCATTTATTAAAATCCACCCTGTAATCATTGATATTGAAGCGGGTATGAAGAAACCTATTGGTGTATATTCGACATATATCAAGTCGATGATTATGGGGATTAAACACATTAATCCGATTCCAATCATTAAATATCCGGAATTTTTGGCAATGATTAACAAATCATTTTTGTGAATATACCGCATAAACTGCCTCAGTTGTTTATTTCATTTTAATTTTTAACAAATTAAAATATAAATTTTTCAGTAATATAATTTTTACAAAAAATGGGTTTTGGTGGTGTTATTAAAAGGACATGTCCTTTTGTCATATTTTTTCAGTTGATAAAATTGATTTGAAATACAACCAACACTTTATATGCTTTAAATTCAAATGTTATTTCATGAAATTTAAAATAATAGATGATTTAACTATATTTTTAGATAATATTATTCCCGAAAAGCATTTATCCAAATTGCAGGAATTTTTACTAAGTGGAGCTATTTTTACAGAAGCAAGTAAAGTTTTAGCCATACTCATAATTTTTATTTTAATCTCGGAAATCGCCTTGGCGTTAACCTTAACAATTTGGGGATTGCCTGTTTCAGTATTGATCTTGCCCTTTTTTGTAATTCCAGGAATTTTCACATATGTTATTGTCCAGCAGGAAAAAAGGGCACAGGAAATTGAAAAAACTGCCCCCGACTTTTTAAGGCAGCTTTCAAGCATGCTGCAGGTGGGACTCAGTTTCGAAAATGCAATGGAGGACATGTCACAGTACGGCGAAGGGCCGCTATATGATGAAATGCGCCGGACTATTATTGAAATCCGGATGGGGCGCAATTTTGATGATGCTTGGCGGGCAATGGCCAAACGTTTGAAATCCAAAGAATTGGGGAGAGTTTTTGGAATCATTCTTGATGGAAGAAAATCAGGATCCAGCATTTCAACTGTATTGTCGGATGTTTCTGATGATTTGAGGGATTTAATGGCGCTTAAGCGCGAGAGAAAATCGGCCGTTATGATGTCTGTCATGTTTTTATTAATTTCGGCAGTTGTTGCAACACCCTTTGCGATTGGAATGGTAAGCGTATATTCAGGATTTATGCAAAGCTATGGGATGGAATCGGAGATTATTCTAACAGCCCCAATTGCCGGGGAGATTTATCTGATTATTCATTCTGTTTTGGTTGCTTTTATCATTAGCATTATAATGTATGGTGAGATTAAAAAGGGAATAAAGTTTTCACTGCCTTTGGCAGCGACATCTTTCGCAATATTTTACATGATTTCCACTTTTGGCGGAAATCTGCTTATGGGGGGATTTTAATGGATGAAACCGGCCAAGCATCTGCAGAACTGATTTTGCTCTTTGGCGGGATAATGGTTGTAGTTTTGCTGGCTATTTATATGTATAATAATTATATGAGTGATTTAAGCAGTGAAATTTCATCAAAGGAAGTCAATGAATTCAACAATCAGCTGAAAACTCTTGGAAACTACTTTAAATAATATTTAAATAAGAAGTGTTTTCACTTCGATTTTTAAATCTTTTATTTTTATTTTCATTAATTATAATGGTTTTATTTTTTCATTAAGGCTATTTCATTTTAAATGTAGTTAAATAAACTTTTTTCATGCTTTTTCTTGAATTGAATTTTTTTCTAATAATTAATGATCTTCTTTTGAATTCCATATTTTTGCTGTGAATTTATGTTATTCTTATTGAGGGAGCTATTATTGAAAGTTATTGTTATATTAAAGGTTTCCTTGTCCGTATTTTTAAAATTTTATTTTTTTGTATTACATTCATGATAACTTGTATTACTTTTGAAATCTCTAAAAATTATTAAAATTTTGGTTAAAAATATGATTTTTTAAAATTTTCTTATTTTTTCAAATCAGAACTTTTGCATATATAATTATCAGTATAAATGAAACTTAAATGTTAAATGTCAATTTGAGTCTTTTTTAAATAGGCCGCATTGATTTAAACTATGCCTACAAAATTATTGGAATAAATTTTCTTCCTAGTAACTCAAGATTTTTTCCATATTCCCTAATTTGAAAATTCAATTTTCTTATTTTAGGTTTTTATCAATGAAAATTAAAAATATTTCTAAATAACTGGTAAATAATTTAAAAAAGTAATTTTTGCACACAATTTAAAAAAAGTAAGCATCTCAAGCAGTTACACTTGAAATGCACCTCTCACTTCAATTCAAATGGCTTCGGATTTTTGGCATGAGCCATACAAAAATTATTGAAATTAAGCAACTTACCATAATCGCAGGAGGATAAAAGAGGTATCCTATTATGATTCCTATGGAAACCAAAATAATTGTTGAATACATAGGATAATGGTCCGCTAATGCAAGTTGCAACGCAATATTTCCAGGATCTGCTTTTTTCAAGTATTCTCCGATGACCATGGATAAAATTGCAGTGATGATGAAACACAAGCCATAAAGGAATTGCGGGAGGAATTCATAGAAATTTTCCCCAACGAAGGTTGTAAAGTAAGGTAATAGTGAGAATACAAACAATGTGATTCCCATAGACCAAATAACTTTAGGGTCAATTCTATTCACGATGCTAAATAGGTTGTTGTTGTAATTCCAAAAGTTGAAGCACACAATAAAGCTGACTGCATAAATTATGAATTCATACCGTAGCTCATAAAGTGCCTCCCAACTTCCTGAGCTTGCAAGAGGTATTTCCAAAACAATGATTGTAATTATAATTGCCAGAATGGCATCAATGAACGCTTCAAATCTATCAGTTTCCATCATAATGTTCCCTCATTATTCTTCCAAGTAAAATCCACATGATGATTGACAATAAACAGCAGACATATATTCCCGGAACGTAAATTGTGTAAGTTAAAATAAACCCAATTATTAAAATTATAATAGGCAGATTCATATAATACGAGTCAAAATGCAAGTCCATTAATTCCTGATTATAAGGGTTGCTTCTGTAAATTGCCCGTGTGGCCAATGTACTTAAAATATGGGTTACTATAAAAATTAATCCGAACATGGTCTCTGCAGGAATGGAATAAACATTGTTTGCAAGCCAAATAGTGAAATAAGGCAAAAGAGAAATAACAAATGTCATTGTCCCGTAAAACCAAACAGAGGTGTTGTCAATTGTATCAACTACTTGGAATAGGTTATGGTTGGCATACCAAATGTTGAATAATATCAGGAAACTTATCAAATATGCCACATAAATTGTGTTTAATCCAAACAAAGCCTCCAATGTAGGTGATGCAGGTTGCGGGATTTTCAAAACTAGAACTGTAATGATGATTGCCAGAATTGCATCGAAAAATGTTTCAAATCTAGTTGTTTGCATGGGTGAATATTTATTGCTTTTAATATAAATATTAAGATTAAGGTGATAAAATGGATATGTTGATTGGTGGAAAACACATTTCAAGTGAAGATTTAGAAGATGTAATTAACCCTTACAATGGTGAAGTAATCGATACTGTGCCTATTGCCCATAGGCAGACTGCAGATTTGGCAATTGCTGGAGCGAATAATGCCAAAGAAAGCTTATGTGAGATGTCTGCTTTTAAAGTTTCAAATAAGTTATTCAATGTAGTTGAAAAGTTAAAGGCCAACCGCGAAGACTTTGCCAGATTATTGACATTGGAAGTCGGAAAGCCAATCAATGAATCTTTGGTTGAGCTTGACAGGTCCATTGAAACAATGAAGTTGGCTGCAGAGGAAGCAAAAAGAATCTATGGGGAAAGCGTCCCTTTAGATGCCGGTTTAAACGGCAAAGGATTTTTTGCATTTACCCAACGTTTGCCATTGGGTGTTGTTGCAGCAATTACTCCATTTAACTATCCTCTAAACCTAACAATCCATAAAATCGCACCAGCAATTGCCTGTAAAAACACCGTGATTGTAAAGCCGCCAACAGAAGCACCATTAACTGTAATGAAGTTTTGCGAACTTTTGAATGAGGAATTTCCGGATGGTGTCGTAAATACGGTAACTGGATACGGATCTGAAGTCGGAGACCATCTTGTAACATCACCGGACGTTAATAAGATTTCATTTACTGGAAGCATAACAACAGGAATGATGATATCACAGAAAGCGGGGATGAAAAAGGTAACTTTGGAACTTGGCGGAAACGATCCGATGATTGTTTTTGCTGATGCAGATATTGACAAGGCAGTAAAAGGTGTTATCAACGGTGCATTCTTAAATGCCGGACAGGTCTGCATGGGCGTTAAAAGAATCATTGTGGATAATGGCATTGCAGATGAATTTGCAGAAAAATTGGTTTTTGAAACTGAAAAATTGGTCATGGGGGACCCTTCAGATAGTAAAACTACTTTGGGAACTTTGATATCCGAAAAAGCGGCAATGCAGGTTGAGGAAACTGTAAACAATGCAGTCAATGAGGGTGCAAAAATATTGACTGGGGGTGTTCGTGACGGTGCCTTTTATGAAGCTACAGTAATAGATAATGTCACACCGGAGATGGATTTGGTCATTAACGAAACATTTGGTCCTGTTGCACCTATCATTCGTGTTAGTGATGTTGATGAGGCTATTAAGGTAGCAAATGATACAGATTATGGCTTGCAGGCAGGAGTATTTACAAATGATTATGCACTTGCAATGAGGTGTGCTCAGGAAATTGAAGCGGGAACCGTATTTGTGAATAAGCAATCCACTTTCAGAACCGATAACATGCCATTTGGTGGATTTAAAAGCAGTGGTGTTGGAAAAGAAGGAATTAAATATGCTGTAGAAGAGATGACAAAGACAAAATTGATTGGTTTGAATTTAAGGTAGGATTTTTGTCTTTAAAATATATTTGATAATAAAAAAAGAAAATAAGTAATTAAACTTATTTTAAATAATTTTCGACAAGGTTACGTGTTTCGTTGAGGGACTCCATCGGTATTCCTTTAGGCATTTCTCCAAGTTCTCCACCCACATCTTTGAGGATGCTTCCGTCCATTCCAAGAAACATTCCTTCGCTTACAATGTCACTAAATGCCTGCGGTGGGAGTAAGGAGACGCCAACTTTATTGTTGTCTTTAACATTCAAATCATTGGTGACAACTGTAATGGCACGTTTTCCTAAATTGACATTACATATTAAGAGGTTATCATTTTTCGGATGTTTTGTAACGCTCATAACTTCCCCAACCTTGATGTCAACACCCATGATGGGGTCATTGATGGGTCCCAATGCCAACCTGTCTTTTAAGCCGATAATTGTGTCTAGGAAAAATCTCACTTTTGCAATATTCTCTTGGGTTTTTTCCCGATCTTCTTTAGGTGCATTGCTTAAGAATTTCTTATTCCAGTCGGGACCACCCAAATATTCAATAATCTTTTCTGCTTTTTCTTTCAATGCAGCAACATCTGGAGAATTTACTAATTCGTCTCCTTCTAAGTAGGAATAAGTTAATGATTGAAAATCACTATTCATCTGTTTTCCCATGTCAATAGCTTGTTTTTTATTCCAACTTCCCCTAAAAGAAGCTGTCGGAATGAGATTCATATAATTTTCTCTTGCTTTACTTGCCACTAAAATTCTGTAATCTTTTGTTGTATCCCACATTTGAAGTCCTCTTTTTTGTCTAAATTATATTTTAAATTTATAATTTTATAAATTTTTTGTTAAATGGGCTGATTTTCAACTTTTAAAAACAAAAACTATTTATATTAACAATAAAATAAATTTATACATATTTATTTAATTATTATATTATGTTGTGGTGTAAAAATGGTAGAAGTTTCAAAATTACGCAGTTTAGATATTTATACCAACACAGGTCATTATGTTGGTCGTGTAGAAGATGTTATTCTTAATATTAGATTAGGAACTATTTCAAAATTACAAGTTAGAGCTATTGAACATGAAAGAAAACCTACTGGAGTTATCAATACATTTTTAGGAAGTATCCGTGGAGAAGTACCTGAAGAAAATGATATGAGGTCTTTCCAAAGTGATTTATTAACTGTGGACTTTGATAAAGTTCAAGCTATTGGAGATATTATGCTAATCAACCCAAGGGATATTAAAAAAGTAAACCCAGAACCACAAATCCCTGAAGCTGTACCTCCAAAACAACCTGAAACTCAACCACAAGAGACTCAAGTCCAATTCGGTGCTGAAAGATTATAATTAATCTTTCATAAATTCTTTTTTTATAACTTTTTTTTAGTGTGATACTATGAAAGTAGGTATTATTGGCTGTGGAGCTATCGCTAACATTATTACAACAAGCATAGTCTCTGAAGATAATGGCATTGATATTGAATATTTTTTTGATAAGGATATTGAAAGAGCGGAAAATTTGGCAAGTTTAGCCGGAGGTGTTGCTGCACTTGATTTTGATGATATGGTTGATAATGTCGATTTAATCCTGGAATGTGCGTCACCGGATTCAGTTAGGGAATTTGCACCAAAAGTCCTAGAAAAAGGATGTGACATGATTGTTATGAGCATTGGCGCATTTATGGATATGGACTTTTATTACAATATTGAAAAAATCGCTAAACAAAACAATGCCAAAGTTCATTTGCCTTCAGGCGCAATTGTCGGTTTGGATGGAATTAAGGCGGTTGCCAAATTTGGTCTTAAAGAAGTTAATCTTGTAACCCGTAAATCTCCAAAATCTCTTGGTAAAAATATAGATAAAGAGGAAGTGTTGTTTGAAGGAAAAGCTTCTGAAGCTGTAAAAGAATTCCCATTAAACATTAATGTTGCAGCAACAATCAGCATTGCCTGTCAGATGGACATCACTGTAAAGATAATTGTTGATCCTAAAGTTGATAGGAATGTTCATGAGATTACCGCAAAAGGGGACTTCGGTGAGTTTAGGACACTAACAATGAACCTACCTTGCGAAGCAAATCCTAAAACAAGCATGCTGGCCGCACTTTCAGCCATAAGGTTGCTCAAGAGTTTTAATGAAACCATCTGTGTGGGAGCCTAATGAAAGAGTATGAAGTTTATTCATCACTGAAAGTTCCTAAAAACTCAAAAATCATCATTCGCTTAGACGGCAGAAGCTTTCATCAGTTGGCTCAGGATTTAAATCTCATCAAGCCCTATGATGAAAAATTTTATCAGGTAATTGCAAAGGTGTGCGAGGATTTGTTCAAGGAGTTTTCACCACTGTTTGTCTATACCTTTTCAGATGAAATAAGCTTGCTTTTGGATAAGGTTCCTTTTGATGGAAGAATTGAAAAAATTGATTCTGTAATTGCTAGTTTCGCTTCTAGCTCTTTTGTAATTCATTATGATGTTGAATTTAAAAAACCCCCTGCTTTCGATTCAAGGGTAATTCCTGTTTCAAATGATGATATTCTAAAATATTTCAAATGGAGGCAGGATGAATCCTGGAGGAATTGCGTTAACTCACACGGAATTTCATACCTCAAATCAAAGTACCCAAATTCTGAAGCAAACGATAAAATAAATGGCATGAATTTAAGTGACATACATGAATTATTGTTCCAAAACGGCATTAACTTAAATGATATTGAAACTTACAAAAAACGTGGAATCGGAATATACAGGAAAAATAAAAAAGTCGTGGGATTCAATAAAAAGGATAATAAAAATCAAACTTCCTACAGAAGTTATGTTTACACAGATTGGGAACTCCCAAAATTCAGCGAAGAATTCTTTAAGCAAATTGGGGCGGTTCAATGAGTTTCATATCTAAACTATTCAGAAATGACGATGAGGAATTCAAGGAAGTCAGAATAGATAGGGAAGTTCTGGAATCTGTAATTTATTATTCAAAGAAAGCTTATCCAAATGAATTCCTTGCATTTTTTGACGGTGAAATAAAGAATAAAATTCTATACATTACCGGGTTGATATTTGTTCCGGGAGAAACCTGCGAAACGGGCGCCATGGTGCACACGGAATTGATACCAATCAACACAAAATATTTTGGGTCCGTCCATTCACATCCTGGACCAAGCGCAAGACCTTCTGATGCTGATCTGATTACATTTTCAAGATATGGCTATTTCCATATGATAGTATGTTTACCATACTCTTTAGAAACATTTAAAGCATATAATAGATATGGCGAGCCGGCAAATTATTCTGTTGGTGATTATAACTATTGGGCTAATGACAACCTCAGCGAATTTTTTGATGAAGATGATGTTTTGACTGACAGTGACGAGTTTAAACCAGGATTCCTTGATGAGGACGATGATGAATTTTTCCAAACTCTTGATGATGAAAGGGTTAATCGCTATGATGAATTTGAAAATAGGAATAACATTTCACATAATCATGTAATTAAAATAGAGCTTAACTCCGATGGCAGCGTTAAGAGAATTTATAGGGAATTTAAAGACTGATTTTTAAAAAAAG
>JAUNXN010000152.1 GCA_030539795.1 Methanobrevibacter sp. | reverse complement strand
GAAATGATAGCTGATGAAAATAAATTGGTTGAAAATGGAATGCTGCAGATGAAAAACAGAACAAAAGCGAGTAACGTTAGGAATTTAGACCTTGAGAAAACATGAACATCACCCTCATATTTCCTAAAGAACAATATGTGCTTTATATTTTCTGCAAGAGCATGGTCTTTCTTTTCAACGATTGCATTTTGATTTTCTATCTCAGAGAGTTTTTCATAAGCGAGATTATGGCAAAATGGGCATTTGAAAACCTCTGGGCCTATTTGCCTGCCGCAGCTTGGACAGATTCTAACTTCTCCTGGAGTGTTGCTCAGTTTTACGGACCTTAATGGGGAAAAGTAGGGAAGTTCGGATGATTGCCTAATCGTCAATGATGTTGAGTTGCAGTAAGGGCATACTGTATAATACGATTCGACATTCTCACCGCAGTTGCCGCATATCTTCCATTTCTTCAATTTGGCCGATTTGTCATCTGTAGACATGATAAGTGAATGAGAACCACAGCGAGGACATTTAATGTAGACCTTATTAACTCTGCTGCCGCAATTGTCACATATCTTAATTTCCTTTGCCATCATTATTCACCCAAGCCACTATAAGATTTGGAAAATCATAATAATTAGATATTTATACTTTAAACACTAATGGCAAATGATCGCTTACAATAAGCCATTTATATGAATCTAAAATTTCAAACTCTTTTACTGCATTCTCAGCGGCATAAACAAAATCAATATAGTAAGGCTTGTTTAGATGCTTTGTTAGGTAAAATGTTGCTGATTTTTCCTCACCTTGTTTTTCATCTTTCCTTAATGAATGATAAACACTTTTTAAGTTTTTACCTTCAAGTTTTTTATTCAATTCAGTCTGATTTTTTACGCCATGTTTTTTATCCCAAATTGCATTGCTGTTGAAATCCCCGCACATTACGAGATTTTCATCAAACATTTCCTCATTCGCATCGAAATAGTCATGAATCATTTCAACATAATCAGGCATTGCCCAGACTCCAAGCAGGTTGAATGAATCATTTACTCTAACTGGGATAAAGTGTTCGAATTCACCGTTACTTTCTAATTTTTCAAGATTTATATCTCCCTTTGCAAATATTCCAAGCCCTTTATAATGCAGATGGCCAGTCCAGATGTAATCTATACCTTCTTCACCTGCAAATTCCCTGTATTCCTCTTCTGTTGATTGAGCGGGATCTTCACATTCCTGAATGACATAAATGTCTGCATTCTCTTCTGTGATTTCATTGAACTTTTCCCTGAATTTGCCGTTGCAGTTCCAGGAAACAATCTTTATTTGACTTTCCTCTTTCCATTTTGTCAATAGCTTTTCGAATTCCTTAATAACTTCAGGATTAATTTCATCTTCACTATCCACAAAATATTCACAATAGATTTCATAAATTTTTTCTTGGTCTTTTGTCCAGTTTTCAGGAATTTCATCTATTTCAAACAAATTAATCACCTTTTAGTTAATTTAATTTATCTTTAATATGAGTAATAAACTTGTGTATAAATATTATTGTTGTCAAATATTTTAATATGGCAAAGGAAATCAAATTCAAAAAAGAGTATTATCTCCACATGTTTACGCAAAAGCACTTGAAAGAGTTATTTGGTTTGAAATGTGTTGCATCGGAAATCCAGAAAAAAAGACTAAGGTTTGACAATCTGGCGTTTGACTGTAACACAAATTCCTTTGTGATTATTGAATATAAAAATAAGTTATGTAAAAGCGTTTTAGAGCAAGTTCAAGAGTATCGTGATTTAATCCAAGAAGATGAAAACCAGAAATATTTCATTAGCCGATTAGAAAAGGAAATCAATGTTGATTTTGATAAAACCAAAATAATGATTATAGGACCTGACTTCAGCCAAGAGCAAATTGATGAAGCTGAAGAGGACCTTGAATTTTGGAAAGTCACATTATTTAATGACTGCAAAGTTACTTATGAAAACCTCCATACCAATGAAACTAAAACATTGCCCATTACTTTGGATGATTTAAAAATCACAGAAGACATGCTGTTGGAAAACAGGTCTGCAGAAATGAAATATTTGTACCTCAATCTGAAAAATAACATATTGAACGAATTCAGCGACGTGGAAATTAAATATCTTGTAAACAAGTTTTCTTTTAGAGTCAATGATAAGATAATTTGTGTAATTGCTTTTCAAAAGCATTCACTTGAAATCTATATCTATGCAGATAATTTAGAAAATGCAGAACGAACAAACGACATTTCTCAAACTGATGGAAACGACAATTATAAACTGAAATACAAATCAAATGATGATTTCGATTATTTCCTTGACCTATTCAAACAGACATATTATCAAAAGGGTGGTAAAGATGAATGAAAGAATTTGTCCTGCATGCAACACCAAAAACAATCAAGGCGAAGAGTACTGTCTCAACTGTGGACAGAAACTGATTGAAAATGACCAAAAAGAGGAAACTCGTCAAAATAAACACCAAATCCCAAAGGACAAAATCATTCTTCTGGACTTGAACTACACATTGATTGCCAATTCCTGGCAAATCAGATATGACAGGCTGCCTCAAAAAATCTACAATAGAAAATATGAAGACAGACTTGTCGAACTAATCAAGGACAATTACATTATCCTAATTACAGCAAGCCCCTATTATACATCATTCGACTCATTGAAGCATATTGAAGAACATACTGATTTGAAGATTGATGAATCCTACTGGAATTTTGGAAAAAGACCCCATGAGCTTAAAAGATATTGGCTTGAAAAGGCAGTATTTCCAACTCATGGAGATAATCCGGAAAAGTATCTGGCAATTGAATCCAATCCCAAAACTCGTGAAATGTATGAAAAATTTGGAATTGAGGCAAGGC
>JAUNXN010000151.1 GCA_030539795.1 Methanobrevibacter sp. | reverse complement strand
AATATCAAAGAAGCCAGTCATGGCCGTTTCCGAATTCACTGATGCTTGGATTTACCGCTGAATATGAATCCGGCGACATCAAGGTTGACGGCGATGAAATCGTTAGGGCACTATGGTTTAAAAAAGATGAAATCATCAGATATGGATCAGACATCAGCATTTCAGACTGGCTGATTCAGGATTTTATAGACAATACTCCTTAAAAAAAGAAAATAATGATGGAATGAATTCCATCATAACTATTTGAATTTAACGCTGTCGGCCATATCGGTCAACAGTTCCAAATCGTTTCCTTCAATACCTACAATGCGCTCTTGAGGAAACATTGAAAACAGACCCTGATCCTGTACGAGAATGACATAGTCATAATCTGTTACATTTGTCTTATCGGCATATTTGAATACCTTATAGCTTCCGTTAGCGTCCTGCTCAACTCCAGTGTTGTTTTCAATCAATGATATGTACGCATCAGTTGAGTTTAATGAAGAGCTGTTAGCTACAGAGTCCTTATTGAAATCGATGTAATAATATAAAAGGTCCTCGCTTTTTGACTGTTTTCCATCAAACATCGCCTTTTGTATATCGCTCATGAAGCCGTTGCTGGAAAGATGGAATGTAATTCCTGACGGCAAAATGCTTACATTTTTAAATGTCTCGCCTGCCGGAACGGAAATCGTATAGTTGCCTTCATCGACTGTTTCCAAATTTGCTGCACTGATTGATACGCATGTGAAAATCAGCGCCAGAATTGCCAGTAATGCTATTGCTTTTTTATTCAAGATTTTTCCTCCATTGATTATATTAAAGAGCGTGATTTTTTTGAATTATCAGCAATCAACTGTTCTCGGACTGCAAATGAATGAAACTTTTAATTATTTAATCGTATTTATCATATCTAAGAGTATTATTAAAACATGAGGAAAAAATTTGACAGATTAATTTTTTTTAAAAAAAAATTAGAGAGTATTATTTACTCTCTAATGGTGCAATACTGTTAATTATGTTTTCGAATTCCGGAGAATACAAGTCCACATCAGTGTTGTTGGTGAATATGTACAATTCATCTATATTGTCGTCTTTAACGAATGCAACATATCTGAAGTTTTTAACTTTCATGTCAGTCATATCCTCAAACGGAGTGTAAGGTGCATATTCCTTCCAGGAGTATTGGTTTCCGGAATAAACCCTATCGGTTGATACGTTTTTAAGGTTCTTTGGATTTGCACTGTATTGATATGTCTTGTATCCATTTACCTTACCTGTTTTGACTTTTTTATAACCTGCGTCATTACCGTTTGATTCAAGTGCCTTGAATAACTCATCCTGAAGCTCTTTGGAACCTCCGGTTACACTGGTGAAGAATACTCCAACATCACCGCAGGTGGCAATACCATTATTATCCAAGGTATAGTTATTCGGAAGGGTTACAGTCGCATCCATTGTTTGCAACACAGTATCTCCACTGCCTAAAAACAACAAAATTCCCAATATCGCTACAATAATTACTGCAACAATTGCTATAATTGCCTTCTTATTCAAATTTTCACCTCAATAGCTTATGTATTTTAATATTTGTTAAAAAAGTTATATAAGTTTTAGTTTTAAAATCAATGAATTCTGCAAGCTCAAATACGTTATGTAATGAATATTTTACATTTTTTGGAAATTAATTATATAAAAAATTTTTAGGCATACCTAAATATTTATATGTATGAAAAATAAAGTAGATATTAAGTGCACATAGAGTGCAATCAACTAAAAAAAAGGAGGATGCAAAATTGATAATAGGAATAGAAAACCTAAAAAAGAAAATAAAAGAAGAACAGGAAACGAAAAAACATTAAATAACATTACACTATCCATGTTACCCCCAACCATCACCCACAACATATATTCAATTATTAATTTTCTTATTTATTGCAAAAGCAAAAATCTGGCAACATTAAATCATCACGGCCAATCCAAATATTTTTGAAAAACTGTCTAGATAATCAAGTTATAGAGAAATTGGTCATTAAAACCCTCTATTGATGATGTTCAATGCCATTACCCCGGCCTTCAATCTTCCCAGGCCCTCTTTCAACAATTTTTGCGGGCAGGCTATATTCAATCTTAAGAAATTATCGCCATTCTGTCCAAAATCAACACCAGCAGATAGAAACAATCCCTGATTGGTCCTTAAAAATCCACTTAAAACTTTTGATGGCACATTCAGACTGGAGCAGTCAAGCCATAAGAGATAAGTTGCATCACACTCAACCAGTCCGATAACCGGCAGTTCACAGGCCAGATAATCCCTAACAATCTGCTTGTTTTCATACAGGACTTCACGAAGCTCGTCCAGCCATTCTTCAGACTCCCTGTAAGCGGCAATGACTGCAGCCGTTGCAAATACGTTGCATGAATCCGAATTGTCAACATGCATCTGAGCCTTAACCCTTTCCAAAAGCTCCCCGTTTGTTGTGTGAACGATTGAACTTTGAAAACCGGCAATATTGAATGACTTGGAAGGGGAAAGACATCTTATTACATTATCGTCAGCGGCAAACGGATTATATTTGACATTCGGATCGGTCAAATCACAGTGAATCTCATCGGATATCAAAATCACGTCATGCTTTCTGCATAATTCCCCAATGCGATTTAAATCCTCTTGTGACCAGATCTTTCCAATCGGATTGTGGGGATTGCATAAAATCATCATCCCTACCCTTGAAAGTTTCTCATCCAGATCATCAAAGTCAATACTGTATTTCCCATCTTCAAAAAGCAGTTCGTTTTCCAAGACTTTGCGGCCGTTATCCTCAATAACATAGTAAAATACATGATAAACAGGTGACTGAATCAGTATCTCATCGCCAACATCCGTCAGGCATCTTATCATTGATG